>JAHEEO010000095.1:9382-11062 GCA_024640665.1 Rhodospirillales bacterium
CGGCAAACAATGCCGGAGTCGACGATTGCAGTTGCATCAGATCCGACGCGCGGTGAAGTCAAGGCAAAGCAAGGTATCTCATCGCCATTGGCTAAACCTGGCAGCCACTTTTCTTTCTGCTCTTTAGTGCCGTAGTGCAGCAGCAGTTCTGCGGGCCCTAGAGAATTAGGCACGCCTATGATCGATGAAGCGGTCGCGCTGCGTGAGGCTATCTTCGTCAAGATCATCGAGTTGCCGAGCGGAGAGAAACCCATGCCCCCATACTCTTTAGGGATGATCATTGCGAAGAAACCGTTACGGCGTAAGTACTCCCATTGCTCCGGCGGCATATCGCTGAGTTCGTGCGTGATCTGCCAGTCGTCGAGCATCTCGCACAGCACTTCTACTGGTCCGTCGAGAAAGGCCTGTTCTTCCTCGGTCAGCTCCGCAGCCGGCAGCCGATTCAAGACGTTCCAGTTCGGTTGCCCCGAAAACAGTTCGCCTTCCCACCAGACGGTGCCGGCATCGAGCGCCGCTTGCTCGGTTTTTGAAACGCTTGGCAGCATGCGTCGAAACACGCCCATAAACCTGCGGCTTATCCACTCGCGTCTTAGATCTTCGAGGTTGACCAGCACCAGGGCTGCGAATAACAGCCACAGTAAGAGCTTCCAGAAAAATCCGCCATCGCTAAAGAGCGAATAAACGATTAAGAATGCACCCAGTGCGATCGTTGCGGATCCGAGGTTCGTGCGACGGTAAAGCAGGGTTAAAGTTACCCCGAGAAAAATAGCTAACCAAAACACGAAACTCACGTTGCTCGCTCCTTAAAAGGTCAATCGTTACAGAAGCTCTAGAACGCCAGCCCGCTCTTCGCGAAGCTCCGTATCCGTCACAGCGAGCTTCTCTTGTGCAAAATCATCGAGATCCAAACCCTGCACGATTTCGTAGTTGCCGTTTTGGCATTTGACAGGATACGAAAATACGACGCCTTCGCTGATGCCGTAGCTGCCGTCTGAAGCAACTCCCATACTGACCCATGCGCCATTGGAGCCGAGCGCCCAGTCACGAATATGGTCGATAGCAGCCGAGGCAGCTGAAGCAGCAGATGATGCGCCGCGTGCTTTGATAATGGCTGCGCCGCGCTGCTGCACATTAGGGATGAATTCACCCTCATACCAATCGCGCGAAACGTGCCCAAGCGCGGCTTCACCGTTAACTGTCGCATGGCCGAGATCGG
The DNA here is from genome assembly GCA_024640665.1 of Rhodospirillales bacterium. Lineage (GTDB taxonomy): Bacteria > Pseudomonadota > Gammaproteobacteria > Steroidobacterales > Rariloculaceae > JAHEEO01. Next base: position 10,599 of record JAHEEO010000095.1, read on the forward strand.
GAAACTGAGTTGCTGAGTGGTTGCCCCAAATGGTCACGCCGTCGACTCCGCTGACGTGCGTAGAAGTTTTTGCAGCCAGCTGCGCCATGGCACGATTGTGATCCAAGCGCGTCATTGCCGTGAAGTTCTTTGGATTGATGTCTGGTGCATTCTCACGCGCAATCAGCGCATTCGTGTTTGCTGGATTGCCAACGACCAACACTTTAATGTCGCGCGAAGCTGCTGCATTGATCGCTTTGCCCTGTGCGGAAAAAATCTGCGCGTTGGCGACGAGCAAATCCTTACGCTCCATACCTGGACCGCGAGGTCTGGCGCCGACGAGTAGAGCGTAATCGGTGTCCTTGAAGCCAATCTCAGGCTTGTCGCTCATCTCAATGCCGTGCAGCGTATTGAAGGCGCAATCGTCCAATTCCATGGCGACGCCTTGCAGCGCTTCCATTGCTGGCGTGATCTCCAGAAGCTGC
>JAHEEO010000096.1 GCA_024640665.1 Rhodospirillales bacterium
GCATAGTTTTCCCATCGAGATGGTTTTTCGGGCATTTGCTCGGCAGTTGCCTGCACCTGACCATTCTCGTCTGTCACTCTCGACACAATTGTATGCTCGCCGCGCGACGGATTTCTCCAATCGTAAGTGAACAGCTTCCAAGAGTATTTTGTTGACTGCGGATCGATTTGCGCCTCTTCCCAAGGACCGTCGTCGACCTTGATCTCAACAGAACTCAAAGGCGTGCCGTCGTTGAGCACAAAGCCGGTAATCTTATGCCCAGCGTCACCCCGCGTGACTCGAACTATGGATGACTTGAGCTGAATCTTCGTTACGGACCGCTCTTCCCATCGCTCGACGCCACCGATCTCCCGGCGACTCAACGTTACGTAGTCTCGGGCCATGAATCGACCCATGTAACGGCGATCTTGCACGTGAATCTGTTCTAGCCATTTCACGTTGGCGACACCGTACCAACCTGGCACAACCAATCTCAGCGGCGCACCATGGTAAAGATTGAGCGGCACACCGTTCATTTCGTAAGCGAGGATGGCGTCAGACTCCATCGCATCGTTGAACTCCATGCTGCGCCCAAAACTTTGCTCGACATCTACGTCGCGGATATTTTCGGTGCCCTTGTCGGCACCGTAGAACACCACTTCGATGCCTTCGCGCAAAATACCTGCATCGCTCAATACTTCGCTTAAACGTACGCCTCCCCAACGGGCGTTGCCAATCAACCCGTGAAACAGGTTGGGACTGTTTCCGCCACACTCAAATCCTGCGTCGAATTCGATTTTCGGTCTGCGTTTCAACGCGGCGAGACTCAATTCTGTGGGCCGTTTTACGAGCCCGCTGATGCGCAACCGATAGTCGGCATCGGCAATGGTTGGCTGGTTGTAATGCTGAACGATGTAGAAGTCGTCGTTGGGCGTATAGAAACTGTCGATGCCGCGCGTGTCCAAGTAATGGAAACCACCCGGTGTTACCGGAGGCGCAACAAAGCCCTCTGGCATATCGGTAAAAGGCACAAGCTCCTCATCCGCCGCGAGCGCGATTTGTGACCAGAACGGCATCGAAGCGGTCGCCATCGCGCCACCTAGCGCCAATCCGGTCTTTATTAGTTCGCGCCGCTCATTATCTGCATGCTCGGACATTGACTCTTCCCCCCAAGATTTGGTGAGGACATAGCTTACGGCAAACGCGCTTGGCGAAAAACCAGATTCGATACTATTAGTAAAAATACCCGATAAACTATACTGGCTTTGCGTCCCGCTCTAAGGCTTGGCGCTATTTCAAACTAGCAACGTAAGCAGCCACATCTTCAATGGCCTGATCGTCTGGAAGGATGAGAGCCATCGGCGCCATCATCTTGCCGTACACGTCATCGGCATGTGCACCGCGTACACCGGCCTTGAAATTGTGCAGCTGACGAGCAAGATACCATTGCTCGCGTCCTGCCAGAGAAGGCGCATTTTGCTCTTGGGAACCCTCGCCGTTTTGCCCATGACAAGTCGCGCAGACAACGTAGAGTCCTTGGCCTCGGGCAGGGTCACCGTCGGCCAAAGCCAACGTTGCGGTAAAGAGGCTGGAGAAAAACAAAGCTGGCAAAATCGATCGCGAAAGTCTCATGGAAAACAACCCGTAGTGTCGATGATGGCGGGAGGATACATCCGCTTTGCTGAATCTCAAATGAATAGATCCAAAATTGAGCTCTTTCTTCAGGCCATGGCAAGTAAGAGAAGAGTTTTCGGTAGTTGTCTCAAACCCCAATGGGCTTTTTTATCGAGTGGCCGCAGTTCGGCAAACGCCGGCCGGCACCGAATTGACTTCTTCGGCGGCAGCGCTAACATAGCTCGCCTATGAGCACTGCAATTAACAATTCGAAATTTCGTATACGCGTCCCTGTCTGTGGGGAGGTGACTGTCTAGATACATCTTTTGGCAGTCCCGATTAGACTGCCTTCAATTGTTTAACCCCGGAAGGCGATCGCCGTTCGGGGTTTTTTCGTTTTTGGGGTTTGGTTTTCTGTTCAGGTGCTTTATTGGCACTCGACATGGTGCACCCAATGAGCCGACTAAATACACGGCCGTGGCCTAAACGATCCGACTTTGCGGAGCTATTGCGTCTAGCAAGCCCAATTGTTGCGATTCAGATAGGTTTGATGGCCATGGGCACGGTAGACACCATCATGGTGGGCCAGGTGTCACCACTCGCCCTCGCAGCGGTTGCGCTGGGCAACCTGTACGTGATCGGTTGGTCGATGTTTGGCATGGGCGTCTTACTCGCGCTAGACCCGCTCGTTTCTCAAGCACTCGGCGCTAACGACAATCAAGCCGTGCAGCGTGCGATCCAGAGAGGATTGTTGCTGGCTGGGCTGTTAACCATTCCGACGACAGCCGTGTTTTTTGCCGTGACGCCGTTTCTAAAGTTGGTCGGACAGCCCGCCGAAGTCATCCCGCTCGCTGCCGGTTACGTTTACCGAACCGCGTTCGCGTTGTTTCCGTTCTTTGCATTCGTCGTATTGCGACAATCACTGCAGGCACATCGCTTAACCAAACCGATCGTTATCACCATTTTGATAGCGAACGTCATCAACGCATTTCTTAACTACGCATTGATCTTCGGGAATTTTGGCTTTCCAGAGCTTGGCGTGTTCGGCTCCGCATGGGCAACGCTCGTTAGCCGCTGGTTCATGACGATCCTGTTATTAATTCTGGGTTGGCACTCTCTGCGCGCGCATCTCACCGGACTTGCGGATCGCGTCTTTGCGCTTGCTCCGATTCGCCGAATGCTGCACATCGGCGTTCCCATTGGCGGTCAAATGGCGCTCGAATGGGGCGCCTTCGCGACCATTGCGCTGTTGATGGGTTGGCTCGGCGTTAACTATGTTGCCGCCCACCAGATTGCACTCAACCTCGCATCCATCACCTACATGGTTCCAGTGGGCGTTTCTTCGGCGGCCGCTGTTCTTGTAGGCCATGCTGTTGGGCGCGGCGACATGCCGGCCTTACGCCGAACTTGTATTGCGGCATTGATCCTCGGCGCTGGCTTCATGAGTTGCACGGCTGTCGTCTTTATTGTTGCACCAAGAGTATTTGCTCAATTATTCACGCGAAGCGATGAAGTCTTGCGGATTGCCACATTGCTGCTACCAATCGCTGGCGTGTTTCAAGTCTTTGACGGCATTCAGGCGGTATCTCTCGGCCTACTGCGCGGGCTTGGCGACACGCGCTTGCCCATTATCGCCAGCATTGTCGGCTTTTGGTGCCTAGGACTGCCGGCGAGCCTGTGGCTCGCCTTTCGCACAGACCTGGGCGCTGTGGGTCTGTGGTGGGGTGTTGTCGTAGGTCTAGCTATCGTCGCCGTGTTCTTGGTACTGCGACTGTACACTTTTGGCCAAAGGAACCACACGCGTGTGTTGATTGACTGAGCCAATGCATTCAGTATTGCCGATCAATGAACTCCCAAACAAAGCAGTTCCTGTGGATTGGCATTTTCCTCACGGTCTTAATCTGGTCCGGTATCAAGCCCGCTGACTATCTGACGTGGATTCTTGAAGTTTTACCGGCGCTGCTGGCCGGCGCAATTCTGTTCTATACGCGAATTTCGTTCCCGCTCACGCCTCTTTCGTATAACTTGATACTCGTCCATTGCATCATTTTGATGGTGGGCGGACACTACACCTATGCTGATGTGCCATTGTTCGACTGGCTTGCCAGCATCTTTGATCTGCAACGCAACAATTACGACAAACTCGGGCACTTCGCCCAGGGTTTCGTTCCGGCCATCGTTGCACGCGAACTAACCATTCGAAAGAACGTCTTTAACAGCAGCCGCTGGCGAAATTTCTTTATCGTCTGTTTTTGTCTCGGCTTCAGCGCGTTCTACGAACTCATTGAATGGTGGGTAGCATTGTTATCCAGCGAAGCTGCCGAGAGCTTCCTTGGCACACAAGGATATGTATGGGACACGCAATCAGACATGGGTTGGGCGCTGGCCGGCGCATTAATCGCTCTGATATCGCTCAGTGGTCCGCATACCAGGCAGTTAGCAGACCACCATGTAAACACTTAGCCCAAGCTGAAACCCGAATAGCCGCTGGCGGCTATCTGCTCGCATTCGTCTCGATACGAGCCGACGCCGCCCAGATACGGCATGATGACCTGTGCCTTGCCGGGTATATTCGCGCCCACATACCAAGAGTCTGCAGTGAGAAAAAGTGTCTGTTCTGCCACCGTTCGCACTCTTTTGCCCCACTCGAGCTCGGATTTTTTCGTCGGTTCGACAACAGCATTGCCATGGGCATCGGCATATCCAATCAACTCGCTGATCCAATCGACATGCTGCTCAATTGACAGCACCATATTGCTCAATACCGATGGACTACCCGGCCCTGTGATCATAAACAGATTTGGGAACCCTGCCATACCGACACCCAAAAAAGTATGCGGGCCGTCAGACCACTTCTCTCGCAGTGCCTGGCCATCGCGGCCAACTATGTCAATCTTTAATAGTGCTCCGGTTACCGCATCAAAACCGGTGGCCAGCACAATAACGTCAACCGGATGATGACTGCCTGCTGTACGAATAGTGCTGGCGGTAATTTGTTCTATGGGATTGGCGCGCGTATCAATCAGCTCAACATTGTCGCGATTGTAGGCAGCATAATAACGGTCATCCTGGACCAAACGCTTTGCGCCGAGCGCATAGCTGTCGGGCGAAGGCGTCAGCTTTTCTGCTATGCGCGGATCATGAACGATTGATTGAATTTTCTTGGCGATAAACGCGCGTGCCGTTGCATTGGAATCCATATTGACTAGCAAGTCTTCAAAACAGCCGAGATAACACGAACCACCAGTCTCCCACGCCGCCTGATAACGACGTTGACGTTCGTCTTCGCTAGCCTCTATTGCCGTGCCTGGCTGATTTGAGAATCGCATACCGAGAAAAGATTGCTGCATCGCTTTTCTGATGCGGCGAGCTTCGCCGCGATATTTGTCTTGCTCCGCCGCAGTTAACGGACGATTCCCGCTTGGCACCACCCAGTGCGGCGTGCGTTGGAATACCGTCAAGTGCTCAACGCGCGGAGCGATCTCAGATATGAGCTGGACCCCGCTGGACCCTGTGCCAATGACGGCAACCCGCTTGCCGTTGAGGTCGACGTCTTCGCGCGGCCACTTCCCTGTATGAACGCATGCACCGGCAAAATGTTCAAGACCGGGCAGACTGGGCCGATTCGGCACCGACAGGCATCCCGATGCCATCACAACATAGCGGGCCTTACACTCGAACCCTTCGGCCTGAATAAGCCAAACGGAGTCTTCATAGCGCAGCGATTCGACCCGCGTATTGAGCTGAATGTCGCTGGCCAGATCGAAGCGATCAACGACATGCTCGATATACCGGAGTATCTCTGGCTGGGTCGCGTAACGTTCTGTCCAGTTCCATTGTTGCGTAAGTTGCTCGTTAAACGAATACGCATACTCCAGACTCTCGACATCACAGCGCGCGCCCGGATAACGATTCCAATACCAAGTACCGCCCACACCCGCGGCAGCGTCGAGCACGCGAACTTTTAACCCCAGACTTCGCAGGCGCTGCAATGCATAAATCCCCGCAAACCCAGCGCCAATGACGATAACGTCAAAATCTGCCTTATAGAGCATTGCTGGTCGAACCCTTTTATGCGCCACCGGCGGCGGCAGCCAGAATAAAGTCCGCAGAATGCTTCAACGCTTTGGCACCGTCTGAAAGCATGCCGCCGAAAGCCTGAAACACATGCGGCATCTTTGGGTAAACCTCCAGGCGAGTATGCACGCCCGCATTGGCTGCTTTGGTTGCGAGCGCAGTGGAATCGTCGAGCAGCACCTCAACCGAGCCAACTTGCACCAGCAACGGCGCCAGGCCAGACAAGTCTGCTTCGAGCGGGCGCAGCAGCGGATCATCGGGTACTTGTGCGCCGACGTAATGTGCGGCGCAGGCAAACAAACCTTCGGGCGTCAATGTTGGATCTATGGCCCTATTGGCCGCATAAGATAGGCTGTCGCAATGCAGGTTCAACCATGGCGACCAAAGCACAGCGCTGCCGGGCTGGGTCATACCGGCAGAACGAATTTGCAGCAGCAAAGTCATCACGAGTCCGCCCCCGGCAGAATCGCCAACCACAGCCACAGGCGTATTGCCCTGGTCAGCCAGTCCTTTGTAAACGGCAAAAACATCGTCGGGTCCGGCCGGATAAGGATGTTCCGGAGCCAAGCGGTACTCCGGTACGAATACGCTTAATCCCGTCTGTAAGGCAAGCGCTCCTGCCAAAGCAGCATATGCCGCCGAGCTGCCTATTACGTAACCTCCGCCATGCAGATAGATAATGGCTCGAGCGGAAGGCGCGTCTGGGGGACGACACCAAATACCGTGCACACCACCGACATTCGCCGCCTCAAAATGCACGTTCTCGGGAATGGGAATTCCCGCAAACAGCGCCTCGAACGCCGGTCTTATAGATTCAGGCGGCTGTGTAAAGTCAATCGGATTGTCGCGAAGCATCGCAACGACTTCAGCTAATACATCATCGGCCAAGTTGCTTTCCCCCATCGCGTCGAGCGATTATGAGCCTGTGGTTATACTAGATAAGTATCCAATGACTATCTAGACGTCGGGGGACACAGATACATGAATACACAAAGACTCGCTGCAACCTGCGGTGTTTTAATCGCCTTTGGGGCCGGCAGCCTGACGGCCCAAGACCGCAATTCGGCAGATGCCGTCGGCGCGGAACAGGCCAGCATGTCGCTGCCTCGAGTTGAATTGCCGCCGCGCAATTTCAAAACGGCAGAAGCTCATTACAAATACCTGTTCGATGCTGCCGACGGCGGCACCGAACACACCATGGCGACAATCCCCGTCTGGGATGGTTTGTGGGGCAGCGGCAACAATACGATGCCGGCCATCTTTCTCGAAAATGGCACGCTTGCCGTCGCCTGGTCGCGCGGCGCAACAATGAAAGAAGGCGTATTGACGACAGCTTATGAAGAACATTTTCGACAACGTCGTGCAGAGATCGAAGAATATGGCCAACAGCGCTACGACCGTCTAACCAACTGTGAGTACCCGGGCATGCCGCGCTGGCTTTGGGAGCCCTACATAAAAGAATTCGTAAACATGCCGCATCAATCCTGGCTGATGAACGACTTCATGAATGAAACGCGCCGCGTCTATATCGGCAAAGAGCATGTCAATATCGACGGCAAGCATTCTTCTACTGGAGACAGCATTGGCTTTTGGGATGAAGACAAGCTCGTCATTTGGACCAAATGGGTCAATCCAGCTGATTATGTTCGCGGCATGCCACTGACGAGCAACAAAATAGAGATGGTCGAGACTTGGCAAGAAGTCGCGAAAGCGGACGGCGGCCGCCAACTCGTCACACAAGTCACATTCTATGACCCAATAGGCCTGACGAGCCCGCAATCTGCAGTTTACACGCACGACTCCCGCCCGGACCTTGAAGACATTGGCGTGCGTATCCGCAACTGGGAATGCACGAGCAGCAGCAATTCGTTTAAGGATCAAGACGGTAATACGCAGTTCTATCTGCCGGGCGACCCCGAATATAAAGACCCGCGTGGATTTACCGATTTTCCGGATGTACCCGGCCAATCGCTAAACCCGATCTTCGACGAGGAGTAATCGAAATGAACAAAACATACTTAGCAAGCGCTTTAGCGCTCGTCATGGGCGCTGTCGGCATCATCGGATCGGCGTTGGGGCACCACTCTTTTGCCATGTTCGACCTCAACCAACATCGCCTCATCGAAGGACAAGTAACCGAGTGGAACTACAACAATCCGCACAGCTGGTTACACATCGAAGCAGTAGATGCCGATGGGGAAATGAAAACATGGAGCTTCGAAGGAGCGGCACCCGTTCATGCCACACGCCAAGGCGTCACGGGGAACACCTTCAAAAAAGGCGAATTCGTCAGAGTGGTAATGAGCCCATTACGTGATGGACGCCCGGCCGGTGCCATGTGCTTTGTCGTCAAAGGCGACGGTTCGATCGCGCAGCCAAACGACGGTATCTGCAACGCCAATGAAGTCATTAACACGTGGCAAGAAAACGGCTGGCTCGAAAATACGGATCACCTCACGATTCGGCCAGCAGGGGAACGTTAAAACCCCGCGCCCGCTCAGCTAGGCGCACTAAGCTCGCTCATCCATCGGCAAGAACGACCGCGCAGCAGGGCCAGTGTAGTCGGCTGCCGGCCTGATTAACTTGTTGTTCGCTCGCTGTTCCATTACGTGAGCGGCCCAACCAGTGATGCGTGAACAGACAAAAATGGGCGTAAACAATTGGGTTGGAATACCCAAATAGTGGTATGCAGAGGCGCTATAGAAATCCAAATTTGGAAATAGTCGCTTTTCGCTCCACATCACATCGTCTATGGCTTCCGATACCGCATAGAGCTGCGTATCACCCGCGCTGTCTCCCAGCCGCTTCGACCACGCTTTAATAACGGCATTGCGTGGGTCCGACTCTTTATACACGGCGTGACCAAAACCCATGATCTTCTCTTTCCGGCCTAGCATTGCCAGCACGCCGCTGCGAGCAGCATCCGCTGAATCGAATTTGGCAATTAGCTCCATCGCTGCCTCATTGGCACCTCCGTGCAACGGGCCGCGCAACGTGCCAATTCCTGCAGTAACGGCCGAGTACATATCCGATAGCGTGGCGGCACAAACGCGCGCCGCAAACGTCGAAGCATTGAATTCGTGCTCGGCATACAGAACCAGCGACACGTCCATAGCTCGCTGATGTAATTCGCTCGGCACTCGATCCCCCAACAACTGGAGAAAATGTCCAGCTAGCGTTGGACTGCTTGATTGTGTCGAGATTCGCTTGCCGTCCGTTGCGAAGCGATACCAGTACAACAACATCGACGGAAACACAGCAATCAGCCGATTCACGACATTGATCTGTTGAGAAAAGTCTGTCTCCGGCTCGAGCGTACCGAGCATTGAGCAACCGGTGCGCAGAACATCCATTGGATGTGCATTGGCCGGAATTCGTTCCAACACTTCCCGCAACTCGACGGGCAGATCACGGTTTTGGATTAAAATCTGCGTGAAGTCATTCAGCTGCGCTGCAGTTGGCAACTCGCCATACAACAACAGATAGGCCACCTCTTCAAAGCTTGCGCGTTCGGCCAGTTCGGCAATGTCGTAGCCACGGTAGCTGAGTCCAAATCCCTCCTTACCGCATGTCGAAATAGAGGTCTCGCCAGCGGACACACCGCGCAAGCCGCCGACAACTGGTTTCGCACTCATTATTTTTCACCTGTGTCTGAATAGAGCTCATCGAGTTTTCGCTCATAAGTGTGGTAGCCCAGAACATCGTAGAGCTCTTCGCGCGTTTGCATCGAAGCTATGACGCTTGATTGCGTACCTTCGTTCAATATCGCCTCGAAAACCCGCAGCGCTGCCTGACTCATCGCCCTGAATGCAGACAGCGGGTAAAGCGCCATGGCGACGCCGGCCGACGCGAGTTCGGCAACGGTAAAACTTGGTGTCATGCCGAACTCCGTCAAGTTAGCCAGCACCGGCACGTCCACCGCGGCGGTAAATTCTCGGTAATCGTCAAGCGAGTACAACGCCTCGGCAAATATCATGTCTGCACCCGCTTCAATATACGCATGGACTCTTGTCAAAGTAGCTTCCGCACCTTCGCTGGCAAAGGCATCAGTTCTGGCCATGACAACAAAGTCTTCGTCGGTACGCGCATCAACTGCTGCCTTGATTCGATCACACATCTCGCTGGTGGACACAGTCGCCTTATTCGGACGGTGACCGCAGCGCTTGGCCTGCTCCTGGTCTTCGATGTGCATCCCAGCGACGCCGCTGCGCAGCAACTCTTTCACAGTCCTTGCAATATTGAACGCACTGCCCCAGCCGGTATCAGCGTCTACCAATAGTGGCAGATCGCAAGCGCCGGTAATTCGCCGGGCGTCTTCTGTCACATCGTTCAGGCTGGTAATTGCGAGATCCGGCAATCCGAAAGAAGCATTTGCAACACCGGCACCGGACAAGTACAACGCTTTAAACCCCGCCCTTTGCGCCAGCAACGCGCTATACGCATTGATCACGCCCGGTATCTGTAACGGTTGCTGAGATTGCTGCGCCGTTCTGAGCGATTGCGTACTCATCATTGCTTAACCCAAAGGTCAATAAACTCATCGACACCCATCGCCTCGAGCGATTCTCGATCGGCACAGGCCGCCAAGACTCTCTGCAACTGTTCTGCTGCAAACTGTGTCTCGACATTATTCTCAAATTTTTGCAATAGCACCGGTATTCCTTCAGCCCTTCGACGGCGGTGACCTATCGGATAGTTCACTTCGATTCTGTCAGTGCTCGAACCATCTCTAAAGACGATCTTTAGTGCATTTCCGATCGCGCGCTTATCAGGATCGAAATATGCTTCAGTGAACTTCTTGTTTTCGCTGACCAGCATCTTGTTTCTCAGCATATCAATTCGACTATCTTTAGCGACGGAATCTTCGTAATCGTCTGCGGTCAGTTGGCCGAAAATGAGCGGAATCGCAACCATATACTGCAGGCAGTGATCACGGTCGGCTGGATTATCGAGCGGTCCGGATTTGTCGATGATCCGAACTCCGGCCTCCTGCGTTTCAATGATGACCTGCTCGATGTCATCTAACCTGTCCTTTACTTGCCCATGAAGCTGCATAGCCGCTTCAACCGCAGTTTGCGCATGAAACTCGGCTGGAAAAGAAATCTTGAATAACACATTTTCCATGACGTATGCGCCCAATGGCCGCTCGAGAACGACCGACTTGCCCCCAAACAGAACGTCTTCGAAGCCCCACGTCTTAGCGGTCAGCGCAGATGGATAGCCCATCTCATCGGTCATGGCGATTAAGGCAAGGCGAACACCGCGGCTCGTCGCATCGCCTGCGGCCCAACTCTTGCGCGAGCCGGTATTCGGCGCATGGCGATAAGTACGCAGCGCGCCACCATCGATCCAAGCATTCGACACGGCAGAAATTATTTGCTCCCGGCTACCG
>JAHEEO010000278.1 GCA_024640665.1 Rhodospirillales bacterium
TCTCTCGAAGACCTGTGGGCATTCAACGAAGAAGTGCTGGCACGGGCCATTGTCCGGTCGACATTACCCGTGATTAGCGGGGTCGGGCACGAAACCGATTTCACCATCGCCGATTTCGTCGCTGATTTGCGCGCGCCAACACCGTCTCAAGCCGCAGAACTCGCTGTGCCAAATCAGGCGGAATACGTTCGAAACCTGCACCAAATGCTGGGGCAGATGGGCCGCGCCATGCGCCACCGGCTCGCGCAAGAGTTCAATCAGCTCACGATACTCGAGCATCGGCTCGAGCGGACTCACCCAGGCTATGCGCTTCGTGAGCGTGCGCAGCGCGTGGATGATGCTGAGAGGGCGCTCCACGACGTGCTGAAATCCCTGCTCGCAGAGCGGCAACGCAAGCTGCAACGCCTCGAACTGAGGCTCACTACGCGCAACCCCGCGGCAAATATCAACTTGCAGTCGGCGCTATGCGATCGATTCGGTTCCCGAATGCACAACGCAATAAGGCGCCAACTGGAAACCATCAGCCACCGCATCGGCATCGCAGAAAAAGCCCTGCAGGCACTCAGCCCACTGGCCACACTCGACCGCGGTTACGCGATTGTCACCGCTTCGGAATCAGGACAGGTCATCTCGAATGCAATCACCTGCAGCGTCGGCGATCAGATTGATGTGCGATTGCATTGCGGCCGACTTGAGGCAAACATTACTGCTGCGGATGCAACTTCCAAAGCGAAGCCAATAGATTAGGCGGCCATGTCGAAGCTCTTTACTCCAATTCAGTTACGCGGACTGACGCTCAGCAATCGGATCATCGTCGCGCCAATGTGTCAGTACTCGGCAGATAACGGTAAAGCAACTGACTGGCACTTCATGCACTTAGGACAGTACAGCATCTCAGGCGCGGGCTTGTTGATCATAGAAATGACCAATGTCGAACCCGAAGGACGCATCACGCCTCAGTGCATGGGTCTATGGGGGGACGATACCGAGGCAGCCATAAGACCTTTGATTGAATTTAATCAACGCTACGGCAATGTTCCCATGTGCATACAGCTTGCCCATGCCGGTCGTAAAGCTTCTACCGAACCACCGTGGCGGGGCAGCGATCGAGTGCCACTAGAGCAAGGCGGATGGTTGCCACGCGGCGCTTCGGCTATTGCTGACGACAACTACCCGCCCCCCCATGCATTGACTACCGGCGAAGTGCAGCGCCTTGTAGAAAAATTCGCGGATTCTGCAGCGCGCGCGGCGCGATTGGGCTTTGCTGCAATAGAACTGCATGCCGCGCATGGATACTTGCTGCATCAATTCCTGTCACCGTTATCGAACCAACGCAAAGACGATTATGGCGGCACTTTGCATAATCGAATGCGCTTTGTTCTGGAAGTTTTCGATGCCGTGCGTGCACAGTGGCCACAAGATCGTCCTCTGGGTGTGCGCGTGTCCGCAACCGACTGGGTCAAAGGTGGCTGGGATTTAGAATCCACTGTGGCACTCGCTCGAGAACTGGATCGGCGAAGTTGTGACTTTATCGATGTGAGCAGCGGCGGAATAGTGCGGCGCCAGTCAATTGTGCCGTCACCTGGGTTTCAAGTCCCGTTTGCAAAAGCAATCAAGGCCGAATGCAAAATGGCGGTAATGACTGTGGGATTGATCACCAAACCAGAACAAGCCGAGCAGATTGTTGCCGACGGGAATGCTGATATGGTTGCACTTGCCCGCGGTATGCTTTGGGACCCGCGTTGGCCATGGCACGCCGCGCACGCCCTGGGTGTCGCAGATAGCGTGCGTCTACCTGATCAATACCTGCGCTGCCTGCCTCCCGCCTCGAGATAGCATTGCACAAAGCGATTTAGCTAAAGAACTTCGAAACAATCGGCCGATAGCTATCCATATCTACTAGAAACGAGTCGTGCCCCTGCAAAGAATCGAGAGCGACGTACTCCACTTGGCGACCAGCCTTGGTCAAACCGTCCGCCAGCTCTTGCTGCTGATAGATTGGAAATAGAAAATCTGTCTTAACGCCGATAATCAGTATTTTTTCTGCCTGCACATGCGCCAATCCCGCTTCAACGGTGGCGCCATGCTCAGCTATATCAAACAAATCACTGGCGCGTGAAAGATAAAGGTAGCAGTTGGGATCGAACTGACCGGTAAACTTTTTGGCATGGTGTTCGAGATAAGACTCCACCTCAAACACGAGACCAAACGGATCGCCGCCGGCTTGGTCTGTCGGCGTGCGCTCTCGACCGAAACGTAACCGCCATTCTTCAGCGGATCTATAAGTAATCATGCCGAGCTTACGCGCCATTCGCATACCGGCAAGTGGCACGTGATGGGGCGGATAGTTACCGTCCTTGAAATCCGGATCGCGGCGAATCATCTCTCGCTGCAAAGATCGCAGAGCCATCGAAAACGGCATCGAACGAGGCCCCGTAGACATCAACACGAGCCGCTCACTCATGCCCGGATACATCACCTCGAAGGCCAGTGACGTCATCCCGCCCATAGACGGCCCAATTACTGCGTACAGATGCTCGATATCGAGATGGCGCAACACTTCCCTGCCGGCGCTGGCGACGTCTTCAAGAGACAGCACTGGAAAATTCAGACGGTAGATTTCGTTGGTACGGGGATCCATCGAAGCCGGTCCCGTCGAACCGAAACAACTCCCCAACGAGTTGACGCAAATGACGAAATACCGATGTGTGTCAATTGGCTTATGCGGGCCAATCATGTCTTCCCACCAACCGGGAGTTGGATCCTTCGGCGAAGAGGCCGCATGAGCGGACGGCGACAAGCCAGTGAAGATAATGATGGTATTGTCGCGCGCGGCGTTTAGTGCTCCCCAGGTCTCATATGCAAAGGTGGGATTCAGCAGCGTGCCGCCGCGGTGCATCGGGAACTCCCCATCGTAGACCACCACCTGACGCGCATTCACCACAGCTTTACTCCTCCCCAGTCCTGAGAACGCGCCAGTTTAAGGCGCTACGACGCATGTTCTTGGAACTTCTAGTTATGACAATAGTGCGCCGAAGACATTACTTGTGCACATTTGGATATTGGCGCCTATTTTCGACGCCCGTGTCGTATGACACGTGTGCGTCGACGTTCCTGTCTCGGCGTAAGTACGTTGCGGCGGCCAGCAAAGGGATTGTCACCG
>JAHEEO010000003.1:0-37653 GCA_024640665.1 Rhodospirillales bacterium
GAGCGGCAGCCGGTGGCTCAACGGGATTAGCCGTGTCTCGCGCAGCTGCTAAAGCGACGCGGGTGCGGGCAGGTGCAGCGGCACCGTCCACGCGAATCGTGACCGCGACGGCAGATCTGTCTTCTGGTCGGTCGCTGTAAACCGCATTGCCCTGGGCATCCAACGACCGATAGACTTCGGCAGCTGACAATGACGACATACACAATGTCAAAGCTAGAAAAACTTTCCCATTCACTCGGCGTTGCCTCGTTCGGCACGATTGATCAAAAAGTCTAGCATGCCGGCGATTTCGATTGACGTGATGAGGCTCTCCGTTTTTCGGCACAATAGTCAGAATCTAAGTTGGTAAAAACAGATTAAGGTAAGTGAAATGACGCATGAATCCCGCAGCTTCAATTTAGATGATCTCGCTCGCCAACTCGCTGATGCTATCCCCTCGAATCTGCGCGGCATCGGCGAAGACTTGCAGCGCAATTTTAAAACGCTGCTCCAATCCGGTCTCGGTCGCATGGATTTGGTCACCCGTGAGGAATTCGATATTCAGAAGGCCCTGCTCGCGCGAACCCGCGAAAAGCTCGAGCATATGGATCGTCGTCTCAGCGCGCTCGAATCGGAGCTCGATCCGCACGATTAGTCCGATCCCGGCCGCCGGTTGAGGCGACTGGGTGGCGCTCGCGCACTTACTGAGTCGCGGCCAATCCGGGCTCACTGCATATGAAGTCTCCGTAGAAGTACATATCGCCGGCGGCTTGCCCAGCTTTTCGATAGCCGGATTACCGACGACCACCGTCAGGGAAAGCAAGGATCGGGTGCGCGCCGCACTGCAAACCTGTGGCCTGCCGATTCCGCCGCGCCGCATTACCGTGCACCTCGGACCTGCAGAAATCCCCAAAGACGGTGGGCGCTTCGATCTGCCCATTGCCCTCGGCGTCTTGCTCGCACAGCAATCGCGGCCATGGAACGTGGCCAACACGGAGTTCGTTGGCGAGCTGACTCTCGGCGGCGAATTGCGAGCCGTCAGAGGCATTTTACCAGCGATCATCGCCGCCAAAGCAGCCGGCAGAACCATCGTGATTCCTGCGCAGAGCAGCCGTGAGGCCGCACTGGTAGAACACAATACTGCCTTAACGGCTGCCCACTTGACCGACGTCATAGCCCATCTCGATGGACGCGCTGCGCTTGCAAGCGTGCCGGCAGCCGCGCCCGGTGAGTGCGCTGCCGAGTCACCGGATTTAAGCGATATTCAGGGTCAAGACTTAGCAAAACGCGCTCTGACACTGGCCGCCGCCGGCGGCCATAACTTGCTGTTCGTCGGACCGCCGGGCGCCGGTAAGAGCATGTTGGCTGAGCGCTTGAGCGGCTTGTTGCCGCCGCTGACGAACGAGCAGCGGCTACAGGTCGCCGCGATTCGTTCATTAACCGGACAAGTCGATGACTTCTCCGGTGCCGTACCGTTTCGTGCCCCGCATCACACTTGCTCGGCTCGGGCGCTCATTGGCGGCGGCGCGAAACCGCGCCCCGGCGAGGTTTCGATGGCAAATCAAGGCATCTTGTTTTTGGACGAATTGCCCGAATTCGCGCGCGATGCCGTCGAGGCATTGCGCGAACCGCTCGAGTCGGGCTTCGTAACCGTATCCCGGGTCATGGATCGGGTCCGGTACCCGGCCGAATTTCTGCTGGTGGCGGCAATGAACCCGTGCCCGTGCGGACATGCCGGCGACGAGCACCGCTGCATCTGCACGCCGGCTCGACTGCTGCATTATCAAAATCGAGTGTCCGGGCCCATTTTAGATCGCATCGACATGCACGTTGAGGTGCCACGGGTCGCGGTAAAAACCGCGCTTGAACAGCCACCATTGGAATCGCCGATGCTGCGTCAAGCCGTCGCCGCCGCGCGCCAACGGCAGCTTGACCGCGCTGGCACATTGAACGCCCGCCTGAAGCCCGCAATGCTGCAGCAGGTGGTTGCGCCGACTAAAGCAGCAGCGGCTTTGCTTTCACGATGCAGTGAAAAGTGGCAGTTGAGCGGGCGGTCGGTCGTGCGAATTCTAAAGACGGCACGAACAATTGCCGATTTGGCGG
The DNA here is from genome assembly GCA_024640665.1 of Rhodospirillales bacterium. Lineage (GTDB taxonomy): Bacteria > Pseudomonadota > Gammaproteobacteria > Steroidobacterales > Rariloculaceae > JAHEEO01. Next base: position 2,083 of record JAHEEO010000003.1, read on the forward strand.
CTGCAGAAAGCGTGGAGCGCGAACATATTGCCGAAGCGCTGCAACTACGCTATCTCGATCGGCGTGGCAGACAAAGTAACGATCAAACTGGGTTATAATCGCGCCGCGGCTCGACGTGAGGAAATAAGCTTGAACGCTAGTGAACAGAAATTGTTCGATGGTTTTACATTTGTTCTGGGAATATTTCTCGGCGCATTATGTGCTGCTGCAGCGGCGGTTACCGCCGGCGCTTTGGATAGCCGCAGCCGCCTGAACACCGACGACGAGATCGCCATGGAAGCCATTGCAGACAGGCTTGCGCCCGTTGGCCGCATAGCGCTGCTTGGCGACGCCGAACTTGCCGTAGCGGCAGCGCCTGTCGTTGCACCAACCCGCGTCGATACGGTGCTTTCCGGTCCGCAGGTCTTCAACGAAGCTTGCTATCTCTGTCACGCACCACCCGGCGTACCTGGCGCGCCAGTCGTTGGCGATGTCGCAGCATGGGAGCCACGGGCTGCGCAGGGACTGCAACTACTGCAAGAACATGCCATCAACGGCTATCAGGGCGTCGCGGGTTTTATGCCTGCAAAAGGCGGCCGTGTAGACTTATCAGACGACGAAGTTCGCTCTGCCGTCGAATACATGCTTGAACAATTGCCATAGAGGAAATGGGTGTAGCGGTTACCGCCGCGCTCAATTCACGCATTCAAATGGCTCTACCCGTGCATCCGGTAACCAAATGAAATGCTTGCTCACTGTAACTGGCGCTGTAAAAGTGGCTGCATCCGTTACGGTTAAGACATAGTCGAGTCGTGAACCTTGATCGGCCAATACAAACCGTTCTTCCAACACAGCATCCTGACTCAAAGGTATACCGACGCTATCAAAGTGCCCCCAATCCACCCGCGTCGTCATTACGACGAGTGCGTCATCTTCCCAGCGTCCTAGCGAGAAACCAAGCCGTGAGAACGGCTGTTGTTGTGGGTCCAGGTCACGCGACATGTGGATAGTGCGGCGCGTATCGTACTCCTCGATACGCAAGAGGATTTGATCGCCGGCATCGATAATTTCCATCGGGTAAGGCTGTTCCATGATGGTCGGCATGCCTTTCGGCGCGCAATCGCGCGTTGGATCATCTTCAAAGAAGTCGAAGGCTGCGAGGGCTGCCGCGGCGCTGGTTGTCAGAGGATAATTCGAAAAATCAAACTCGGAATCCAGGGCTTCCGGAAATAGAAACCCCGCTCCGGAACCCGTGCTCCAAACGCGAAAGATGCCCAATTCACTGGCATCGGTTTCGCCGCTGACCTCGCGTACGGCTTCGCCGGCGCGCAGTGCGCGTTCGGCATCCGTCCACCGCGGGCCACCGCCAAATACGAGCTCGTTACCGTTAGGCAGCAATACATTGCGCACAAAAACGTTATTAAGATTGCGCCGTGAGGGGTTGCCGGCGACGACCAAACGATCGCCAACGCCAATCATGTCTTCAGTGATTCCCCAACGACTGATGCCGGCCACAGATAGCGTTTCGATATCCCACGGCATGACTTCACCCTCCGCATTGGTAACATTGAGCAGGAAACGCACATGCGGGTTTTGCCAACTGACTTCGGATACGATGCCTTCGAGCTCCGTGGTGCTCGAGCGATCGAACCAGGCCGATACGCTGTGATGACCAACAGCCACATGAGACAGGCCGCTCAATAACGCTGTCGTGATAAAAACTCGCTTGAGTGTCATTGTTATGGATCCCCTCCGTAAGCGAAAACGCAAGCCGCCTATTTGGCTCGCCAGAGTGTTTCGAATTCGCGCTTCGTCACGTTGCTTTCGAGCATCGGCATCGAAAGCCGTGACAACCCAAACCATCCCGGCTCGTCCGCTGACGGAACCAGCTGGTGAGTAATCTGACCGTTTGCGGCGACGCCGAGTTCACGCTGGACCCAACCGTCTTCGTCTATCTCTGTATACAACACATTGTGTTTGAGTGTGGCCAGTTCATCGGATGTCCATTTCAAGTAGATCATAGAGCGCCATTTTTTTATTGTTATCGTCAAGCTTATCGCCGAGGCCTCATCCATGCCGCATCAACCTGAATCGCTGTAACCACACCCTCAGCACAGACTTTCCCTTCTGCTAGCAGTCTACAGCGCAGATCAAAACTGCGTGGGTTTGCTTGCATAATCTCGGCGTTGAGTTCCAATGGACTGTCGATCGGTGATGGACGCAGATAGTCGATCGACAGCTTTGCGGTCGCATAGTAGTAGTGCGGTGGCGAACCAATGGGTCGACCGTCCCGAAAATAGGCCGCCGCTACTGCCGTACATATGCAGTGACAGTCGATCAGCGTGCTGATTATTCCGCCGTTGACGAAGTGCTTTGGCGCGGCACAATGGTATTCCTGCGGCACAAAACGCGCCACACTCTTTCCCTCGCCAGTCCAAAAACTTTTGAGGCCTAATCCCGACTCATTGTCAGGCCCGCAACCGAAGCAATTGTTGTGCGGAATCTGCTCTTGAAGCGATGGTTCCGCCAAACGCGCTACTCAGATACCGTTTGCGACTAACGCCGCTCTCGGGGTCTTGCTTCATTGATGCGCAGGGCTCTTCCACCCAATTCTTTGCCATTAAGCTGTGAAACGGCCGTTTCACCTTCGCTTTGATCTGGCATTTCGACAAAACCAAAACCTCGCGAACGACCCGTTTCTCGATCTGAAAGAATTTTCACCGAAGAAACTTCACCGTGTGCAGCAAACGCTTCACGCAACTCATCTTCAGTCATGCTATACGACAAATTACCAACGTAGATATTCATTCCAAGCTCTCACGCCATTCCTATCATTTAGCAGCACAACCAATGGCGTGAGATTGTGTGCTCGATCGCAGAACGACTCCTATGAATGGGTTTACGCTGCGACCGTCTACCGACTCGTATTGCCCGAAGGCAATCCTGACTCTACGGCGGCTCGAGAAATCGGTCAATCCCGCGACTTAGGCGGCCTTCGATCGGTAACGAATTTGTGTTTGGGCAGAGTGAGTCGAAAACCCAAGAGACACGTCGCGAAAATCGCGAATATTGCCGCGATCCACACAAAAAAGCCGCTGCCGAAGCTGAGTTCGGGCAACGGTGCGCCGTTGGCGCGAGCGGTTGTTTCTGCCGCGAAACTCGTTAGCGCAATGCCACCGGCCAGCGCGGCGCTGGCAGCTCCAACGCGGTAAAAGCCCGCAAATCCCGCAACCACGGTAATGAGTAATAGAGGATTTGCGAACCACGCTATGACACCGAAGCGCACGGCGGCGAAACCCTGCGTAAGTACCTCATAACCTGAATAGCTGCGCCCACCATCGGTTATGACCGCTGGCAGCAGCAGAGAAAAACACCACGCGAGAACAGCGGCAGCAAAGGCAAATCTAAGTGCGTTCGAACCGTATGACACGAATATCCACTTCATCGCCGATCAAGTCGGCTACGTAGTCAATAAAGAAACTGGTCGGGTAGCCTAAAGACGCATCGTAACGAACACGCACAACCGCACCGCGCTGTATCGCGCTATCGATCAATTCAAAAAGCTCTTGGACGGTCCAGTACAGAGAAAAATTCCGTTCGGCCGCCGGCACGATCCGTTCGGAGTTAACGAGTCGATGCCTAACGTCGGTGACTGTGCCGGCCGTGACGGTTACCAGTGTTTCAGGTGGTGTATCACCGTGACAGTCGCAATACTTGTTATAACCATATGTGTAACTTGAAATGGCACTCGTTTGCCAACGTTCCCGAGCCTGTGACAATTCTGTCAGCGCATTCGTGCCCTGAGCTTGCACGCCAAATGACGGAGCAATGAAAAGTAACGACAACATCATCAGCATTCGCATAGTTCTGTACTCAAGTCGTTAGTGAATTCGCAGGTCGCGTCCATCGAACGATTAACGCCGCAAGCAGATATATCAGGTTCAGCGCACCGATCCAATGCTCCCAGCCGCTCGCCCACAGCAGGACGCCCCCTACCGGCAAAAAAGCGACCAGGAACATCGCCAGCATGACATTCCCATGGCCTTTGACCGCCGCAATTGTTCCAATGACAGCCGCGATAAGCAGCAATACGCTGACGACGATGCTGCCCCAGCCTGGCAAGGCTTGCCCGGAACTCGGCGACCATAGCAACAAGGCCCATAACGCTACTGTTGTCGCACTCGCAACGGCACCGATCGCTTGTGCGAGGCTCCGCAGTATCGGCCGCGCTGACGTTGGCTCGCTCATGGACGACATGCAAACTGGCAGGCAGCGCTGCTAGTGGCGACCGGAAGCACTGACGACGCCTGCCGCGAATACGACCAAACCGATACCGATGCCTAAACCGGCGCCAATGGCCGCACCGATCAACAGGTTGCCGAAAAACATGCCGATCAGCACGCCGATCAAGGCGCCCCATAACAAACCGGCCGGTAATGCGAGGCTACCCCAACGAGGGAAGCCTGCGGGTGCTTGCGATTGCTGTTCAGTCATAGGGCGATAAGCGGATGTACCGGGTGGATTTGCTGCGACGGTCAACGCTTGCTGAACTAGTCAGAGCGCTCTGTAACCTCGATTAGGTGGTAGCCGAATTGCGTCTGCACAGGTCCCTGTACTTCACCAACTGCGGCGCTAAATACGACTTCCTCGAATTCGCGGACCATCTGGCCCCGGCCGAACTGCCCAAGATCTCCACCGCGCTGCCCTGAAGGACACTGCGAATGCGCCTTTGCCACGGCCGCGAAATCGGCGCCATTTTCTATTTGGGTCTTTAAGTCTACGCACTGTTCTTCGTCGTCAACGAGAATGTGCCGTGCGGATGCGGTTGTCATCTGTTGCTCCCGATCAGTCTATAGAAGCCCAATTATGCCTGATCGACGTTGGCGACAACACGCGGTGCGCGCCTATTACGCAGACTTTTTACCGTTGCGGCGGCGGAATACGGGTTTGTTCTTTGGTGCTTCACGGCCACCTTGATCGATCTTCATGTCCCTTTCTGCCGCGCTGGTTAATGCGGGCAATGTAATCCCATCCACTGGAAACTTTGCCGTACCCACGTTCGCTTTTATGCGGACGACTTCAGTATCGACGTCAATCGTTGTCGCGAAAATTGCGCTGCGGATTCGTTTAGCCAAAGCTTCGGCATGACTGCCCTCTAGACGCGGCAAAAACAAAATAAACTTATCGCCATCATACCGAGCGAGTAACTCATCGCTCGTGCACAGCCTTTGTAGGGCGTGTGCTACCAGCAAAATGACGCGGTCTCCAGCACTGTAGCCATATCGGTCGTTAATCGCTTTCAGATTTTCGATATCGACAATCTGCACGGCATGGGGCACCCGATTCACCGTCGCCTGAGCATGCAGTTGATCAACGCGCGCAAAGAAACTCATGCGACTCATTAAGCCGGTTAGTTGATCATGCCCGACTGCCGCCTCTACTTCTCGATCGATATCGACCAAGCTCTTGCGCAGCAGATTGGCCAGCGAAACAAAAACCGCCGACGCCGCGATTAAGCCCAGCGCATCGACAAAGCTCGCCAAATCGATCGGTCTGGTGGCAATTAGGCCGACACCCAGCAAGCAGGCTGCAAGTAATACGCTTACCGCGGGTCCCCTGGGCAGCACGAGACGCGCCACAAACACGACAAACGGAAACACAATCAGCAGGCCGCTCAAGCCAGGCCAATGGATCGCTAAACATGCCGAAACGGCCAGCAGCGTCAGCAAATACTCCGCGGCGTTGCGCCACGGCTCGCTGTGAATGATCAGCCGTGTTCGGCCAAATAATCCCATACTCACAACGTAACCGAGCACTAACCCTATAAGCCGCGAATCGGTTGCAAGTTCCGGCCGTGCACTCAAAACCAAAGCCAAGACAAACGCGAACCACACCCAGTTTGCGACTCGCCCAAACGTCAGCGCCAGCTCGAGTGTGTGTGGGCGTTCGCTATTAAGGGTGTGCATCAATGAACCAATTGCGGATCAGGCGCGAAAAAGCTGCCAGTTGGCACTCCCCCGACGAGCTCTGCGTAACTACGTTGGATGGCTTGATACCCCAAGAGGTTAGACAGGGGTACTAATTCGGCACCGGCGAAATCAATGAGTTCTCGCTCGAGGAAGTCTAACGTTGCGGGATACGGATGCGCTATTGCGACCGCATAGCCGACTTCGTTAGCCTGCGCCACCAACGCATTCCAGGCCAACCCGATGCCCGCGTCTGTCGGTACGACATCGAGAAACACGTCGCGTTTCAATGCCGGCACTTCGTGCTCGCGCGCTATCATCAAGCCGACACTCAAATGCGTGGTGTAGCTATCGACGAAAAAAAACCTTCCGTCGGACTTAACGGCCTGCATCAACCAATGCATTGCCGTGGTATCCCGGGTCAACAGACTACCCATATGATTGTTGATCCCAATTGCGCCCGGCACGCTGAGCAGTGCTGCAGCCAGTGTCTGATCGAATTGTGTTCGCGTCAGCGCCAAATGCAGCGTGCCAGGCCCCGGGTCATCCGAGGCTTGAGCAGCCTGCATCGGCATGTGCACAAGCACTTCCTTGTCCTTGCCGGTGGCCGCTATTGCCAACCGTGTTGCATACGGGGTATGCGGCAGGACGGCTAGCGCGATCGGTCCGGGCAACTCGACGGCTCGCAAGCCCGGACGCAATTGATTACCTACGTCATCGATGATCACGGCGATCTTGGGCCCCTCTGCGCTCACTGCTATAACGCTCGTCAGCATTATGAGCATGCTGCCACATACACGCAGCAGCGCTGTGCGCAATGTCACAACGCTTGACTGAGGGCTATTGGATCGTAGCCGATTACCCGCAGAGCGCGAATCATTTGAGGGTCTTCTCGCATAGCGACGCCGGAAGCCGCACCCCGAAATTGCCGCCGCGGTTCACTGTTCGCGATACGGATATCTGGGCTGATGCCATCGCCACTGAGAGTCCGCCCCGATGGGAGAATGTATCGGGAAGTCGTAATCTTCAATGCGCGTCCTTCGGACAATGGCATGACTGTTTGCACGGAGCCCTTACCGTAGGTTTCGACACCCACTATGCGTGCCCGAGCGTGGTCCTTTAACGCCCCGGCCACTATTTCCGAAGCTGATGCAGAACCAGAATTAACAATGATGACGAGAGGTACGTCTTCTAACGCATGACCAGCAGTTGCATGATGTTCAAACCGCGCATGTTGGATTCGCCCGGTTCCGCGGACAATCAAGCCTTGGTCGAGAAACCGATCGGCGACATCAACGGCCGAATCGAGCAAACCGCCTGGATTGTTGCGCAGGTCGAGGACCAGGCCTCGCAAAGTGCCGCCAGCCTCTCGCGTAATTCGTTCGGCAATCACATCCAAACCCGGCGCCGTATTGTCGGCGAAACCCGTCAGACGAATGTATGCGAAACCGTCGCCCAAATGTTCACCATAAACGGTTTTCACTTCGATATTGGCTCGGAGCAAAGCGAAATGTAACGGCTCATTGCTACCGTCACGCTGCAATTCGATATTAACTTCTGTGCCCGCAACGCCGCGCATGCGTCCAACCATTGATTGGAAGTTGCTCGCAGTCACCGCTTCGCCGTCAACGGCAACCACTATGTCCCCAGCCAGTATTCCGGCCCGTTCTGCCGGCGTATTTTCGATCGGCGACACCACTGTCGGCTGCCCCTGTTGGAGCGCAACGTCTAGACCAACACCCGCATAGTGACCACTGGTGCTAATTCGGATGTCTTCGTAAGCCAGCGTATCGAGGTAACGCGAGTGGTTATCCAACTCTTCGATAATGCCGCGGATGGCACTCTCGATGAGAGTGCGTTCGTCTATTTGGTCGACATATTCTTCGCTGACGCGGGCAATGATGTCCGCGAGTATTTCTGCCGGTTCTTGGCTGCGGACCCCGGCCACTCGGTGTGCATCCGCGGAGCGGCTGATTAATTGCCCCCCAATCGAAACAGTAAGGCCCAGCACCGTGCCAATGACCAATACCAGTATTCCGCGGACCTTCAACGACATGAATTTTTCGCGCCCCAAGTATCGCTCCACCATATCACAGTCGACAGCGGTGGCGAATCCACCGGCAGCCCCAAAATGTCAATCTTCGGGGGGCAGACGCATCCATGGATGCGGGTCTATCGGATCACCCTTGTGGCGTAATTCGAAATAGAGCCCGCTGCGCCCGCCGGCGGTGCCTACCTGAGCCAGCACGTCACCAGGCTGGACCCACTCACCGGACTCCTTGAGCAGCACTTCGTTATAGCCGTAGAGGCTCAAATATTGGTCACCGTGATCAACGATAAGCAGCAGACCAAGGCCCGGCAGCCAGTCCGAAAAGGCCACTCGGCCATGGTAGACAGCGCGTACCGCCTCGCCTGGGTTTGCCGCCAGGACCACGCCATTCCAGCGCAGCGGACCACCATTGCGCAGCTTTCCATAGTCGCCTGTAATCGTGCCGCGCGCTGGCCAAGCCAAACGGCCCTTCAATGCCGCAAAGGGTTCTTCGGTCCCAGCAGGAAACGCCGTCAATATGTCGCCCAATTCCAGGACCAGATCTGTCAGGCGCTGCTCGTCTGCCCGCAGTGAATCGAGCTCACGGCCGGATTCGCCAATAGATTCTTGCAGTTCCGCGACTGCTTGATTTCGCCGCAGCCTGGCAGCCTCGAGTGACAACAATTCGCTTTCTCGTGACGCAGCTAGGTCCGCCAACCGGGTTTGGGCAGCTCGAGTCTCGCGCACCAGTGCGGCAAGCTGTTCCAATTCGCTGCGCACGCTCGCGATTCGCTCACCGCGAAACCGGTTTAGGAAGTCATAATAGGTCACCATGCGGCCGAGTGCGCTCGGGCTTTCTTGATTCAGCAGCAGCTTCAGCAGTTCTTCACGGCCCGTCAAATAGCTCAGCCTGACTTGACTGGCCATCGCCTCGCGTTCGTCACCCAAATCGGCCGCCGCTGCCTGTGTCTGCGACTCTAAGTCAGCCAAGCGCTGCTGTTCCGTATTGTGTTCTTCGCGCAGTGCTGCAAGGGCTTGATGGTTTGCAGCAATTTCGATTTCCACGCCGCGCAGCGCCCGGGTCCCCTCATCCATCTGTGCCTGCTGGGTACTTATCCGGCGCTCTACGGCCTCGATGGCTTCCCGGACCGCGTCAAGAGCCTGCTGCTCGTCCTGTGCCAAGCTGAATAGCGGAATACCGATGCAAGCAGCGAGCATCCACTTGTGCCAACGATACCGCTGCTGCCCATTTTGTCCGCAACAAACCCAGCCAAACAGCCCTTCCGGACAACGGCGTCTAGGAACGGGCAATTGCGCTGCTATAATTCGCGGTCTTTGTTTGCGGGCCATAGCCTAATGATGAGCCAATTGCTCGAATTTGCTGGAAACCATCCGCTGCTGATAACAGGCATCGTCATCGCATGGTGCGCCGTTATGTTTTATGAAATTCGCCTGAAAAGCCAGGGGTTCTCGCATGTATCGACAAACGATGCAGTCAGACTCATCAATAAGGGCGCGATTGTGCTGGATGTGCGCAAAGCAGAAGAATTTCAGCAGGGCCATATCGTCAACGCCAAAAATGTAGATTTCGCAGACCTCACGGCGGACGAAAAACAACATTCGAAGTACAAAAACAAGGTTGTTCTCACAGTTTGCAACAATGGCATGCAATCGAATCGAGCTGCAACATTATTGCGCAAAGCCGGACTGGAGGAGGCTTACAGTATTCGCGGCGGCCTCGCCGGTTGGCGAAAAGAAAATATGCCAGTTTCAAAATGACAGAAGAATCTCATCCCATCGTGATCTACTCGTCGCCATTTTGCGGTTTCTGCGCGGCTGCCAAAAAGCTACTCACAAGTAAGCATGCCGAGTATTTCGAAATCGACATCATGGCGAACCCGGATCGCCGCGCAGAAATGATTAAACGCAGTGGCCGCCGCACAGTGCCACAAATATTTATTGCGACTCGGCATATCGGCGGATATGACGACCTGAAGGCTTTGGACACTGCAGGCGAGCTGGAGCCACTATTGGACAGCGTCGCCTCTTCATCAAACTAATCCACCAACCAGAGAACAAAAGAGCTATGGCAGACGAACAGAACGCAGGTGCCCCAGCGGGTACCGCAGCACAGGATCAGAACTCGAGCGGGCCGCAGGTAGTACTGCAAAAAATCTATTTGAAGGACTTATCCTTCGAATCACCCAAAGTGCCGGAAATATTTGCATCGAATATTGCCCCACAAACACAACTCAATCTGCGGTATTCGAATCGCGATCTTGGGCAGGACAACTTTGAGGTCAGTCTTACGATTACCATAGAGGCAAAACATGAAGAAGCTACGTTGTTCTTGGTTGAGCTGACGCAAGCAGGGGCGTTCCTGATTCGCGGCTACAATGACGAGCAGCGTGCATCGATCATCGGCAGCTTTTGCCCGAATACTTTGTATCCGTTTGCAAGAGAAGCCATCGCCGATCTCATTCAAAAAGGTGGTTTCCCGCAGCTGCTTCTGCAACCAATCAACTTTGACGCCTTGTACACGCAAGCACAGCAGGAACGAGCTGACCCATCATTGTCGATGACCAACCCTCCAACCGGTGACGGGGAAACGCATTAGTCAAACGCATTCGATTGCAATCGTCGGCGCGGGATCTTGGGGCACCGCGCTGGCGATTCAGTTTGCCCGCTCCGGGTCCAGCGTCAACCTATGCGCACGCAATGCGAGCATTGCAGCAGAACTGCAGAGCCGACGCGAAAACTGCAAATACCTTCCTGGTGCGCGCTTACCGGACAATGTATCTGTCTGTGAAGACTTAGCCACTGCCGTGGCGGATGTAAAGGACAGACTCATAGTTGTGCCCAGTCACGCTTTCCGCGCTACGCTGTCGGCATTGCGCGAGCTGAGTATCGATGGGCAGCGCGTTTCATGGGCAACGAAGGGTTTCGAGCTCGACACGGGTTTGCTTCCGCATCAGATAGCCAGCGAACTGCTCGGGGCCTCTACGCCCACTGCCGTGCTATCAGGACCAACCTTCGCCGCAGAAGTGGCGGCTGGCCTGCCAAGCGCGCTAACTGTAGCTTCATCCAACGAAGCCTTTGCGAGCGACCTCAGCAAAGCGATTGCGACTTCGACTTTCCGTGCTTACACATCACGCGATGTCATAGGTGTTGAAGTCGGGGGGGCGACCAAGAATGTGTTTGCGATCGGTGCAGGCTTGTCCGACGGGCTGGGGTTCGGCGCCAATACGCGCATCGCTTTAGTCACACGTGGACTGGCCGAAATGACGCGTCTGGGGATCAAGCTGGGTGCTCGAATGGAAACATTTATGGGCTTAGCGGGCATGGGCGATCTGGTGCTTACTTGTACCGATGATCTTTCCCGCAACCGGCGCTTCGGCAAGGCATTGGCCGCCGGCAGCAATGCCGAAGCAGCACTGAAGTCGATCGGGCAAGTGGTCGAAGGCTACTACGGCGCCCGCGCTGTGCACCGTGTGGCACAGAAACTAGACGTGGATTTGCCGATTATCGAACAGATTTACCAAGTGCTCTATAAAGGCTTAAGCCCACGCAGCGCGGTAAGTAATCTCATGTCGCGGCCGCCGACAGCCGAACACTTACCAACGACTGACTGCCATTAAACTGACCCCTCGAAACCTAACTGGCGCCAAGCCTCATAGAGCACGACGGCTGCCGCGTTGGCCATATTCAAACTGCGATTATCCGGCTGCATCGGTAGTCTTAAGACTTGTTCTGGCGCAAGTTCCGACAGCACACTGGCTGGTAATCCACGCGTCTCAGGCCCAAGCATGAATGCGTCCCCAGGCATGAATCGCGCATCGAAAAACGATCGACGCCCCTTCGTGGTCAGCGCGAACACTCGGCTTCGGGGTAACGCATCTAGGCACGTGGCTAGATCTGCATGTTCGCGTACAGTAACGAACTCGCGATAATCAAGACCGGCTCGACGCAAAGCCCGCTCGTCCATATTGAAACCAAGAGGATGCACTAAATGCAATTCGGCGCCCACGTTGGCACACAAGCGAATCACATTGCCGGTGTTAGGCGGTATCTCTGGTTGATAGAGGATCAGGTGGAACACGATAATGTAAGGTCAGATTTGCACATACTGAAAGGACGCTGTCGCTGATGAGCCGCCTGATTACGGACTTTTGCGGGCTGACGCTCAACTCGCCCATCGTGCTGCTATCCGGATGCGTCGGTTTTGGCGAAGAGTATACGCGGGTAGTCGGGTTTTCGAATGCCGACGTCGGTGCCATAGTCCTAAAGGGCACGACACTCGAGCCTCGCCTAGGCAATCCTTCGCACCGCATCTGGGAAACGCCCGGTGGAATGTTAAACGCAATTGGCTTGCAGAATCCGGGCGTCGACGCCGTAGTCAACGGTATTTTACCGACACTGGATTTCACTGAGACGCGATTCTTTGCGAACGTATGTGGGTCAACGATAGAAGAATATGCCGAAGTAACGCGTCGGTTTAACGACTCGGCTATCGATGCCATCGAAATCAATATTTCGTGTCCAAATATTAAGGAAGGCGGCGTGGCTTTCGGCAATTATCCGGAAATGTCCGCGCAAGTTGTCGCAGCATGCCGGAAAGAGACTGACAAACCCATCATTACCAAGTTATCGCCGAATCAAACGGACATTGCTGCCAATGCCAAAGCTTGCATCGACGCCGGCAGCGACGCGTTGGCTGTCATCAACACGATGATGGGAATGGCAATTGACACAGCCACCCGCAAACCAATCATTGGCAACATTCAGGGTGGACTTTCAGGCCCGGCAATAAAGCCGATTGCCTTACTCAAGCTGCACCAAGTGTCGGACTATGCCCGGCAGCATGGTATACCCATCATTGGTCAAGGCGGAATTGAAACGGCCGACGATGCAATTGAGTTCTTGATCGGTGGAGCAACGACGGTAGGGGTAGGTACTGCGTTGTTCTACGACCCGTTGACTGCCCAGCGCATCAATCAAGGCCTCAACGAATATTTGGCTCGACACAATTTCGCATCGCCAAACGAATTGTCGCGTTCGCTGGTTTTAACTGACCACCAACCAGTTCGCAGGAGCTGCTGAGATTGGAGCATAATTCTTGAGTATTCATCCAACAGCGATTGTTTCTGACGCCGCCATAATTGATCCATCCGTCGAAATTGGTCCTTTCTGTATTATTGAGGGCAACGTCGAAATTGGTGCACGTACGATCGTCGAATCACATGCTCGCATCGGCCATCGATTTGGTCGCGTTGTTATCGGCACCGATAACTACATTCAAAATGGCGCCGTCTTGGGTGGTCCACCGCAAGACATCAGCTACAGCGACGACGATACAAGTCTAATCATAGGTCATCACAACCGCATTGGAGAGTACGTCAGCATTAACCAAGGCACGCTGAAGGGCGGCGGCACCACAAGGGTCGGCGACAAGACCTTGTTAATGGCTTTTGTCCATGTCGGTCACGACTGCCAGGTTGGTAAACAGGTAATTATCACGAATGGCACTCAGCTTGCCGGTCACGTTCGGGTGGATGATCACGCCCTGCTTAGCGGGCTCGCCGGCGTGACGCAATTCGTGCATTTGGGCCGCTACAGTTTCTTGACCGCAGGCGCTTTCGCCAATAAGGATATTCCACCATTTACCATTGCCGAGGGCCACTGGGCACGCCCGCGAGCGATAAACCGAATCGCGCTGAAACGCGGCGGGTTTACGGAGGACGAGCGACGCAATATAGAGCGCGCCGTGCGCTTAGTATTGAATTCAAGCCTGACAATTGACATGGTCGTAAACAATATTCGAACCCAATGCGTAAGCAGTGAAGCAATTACCTATTTGATAGATTTTCTCGTGAATTCCAAGACTGGAATTGCGCGACGATGACTGCGCTGCGCGTAGGTGTCGTCGGGGTTGGTTACCTAGGCCGTTTTCATGCGCAAAAACTTGCGGGGCTCGATTCGGCAGAATTGATCGGTGTCTACGACGCGCAGATTGATACCGCTGCTGCGGTGGCGACGGAGCTGGGGACAGTGGCTTTCGAAAGCTATGCCGCTTTGGCTGAGAAAATTGACGCAGTGAGTATCGCAGCTAGCACGCCGGCGCATTACCGTCTCGCCAAATATTTTCTCGAGCAGGGCGTGCACGTCTTTGTCGAGAAGCCAATCACAGAAACGAGCGCTCAAGCCGTTGAACTCGTAAATCTGGCTGATGCTCGCAGGCTGAAACTTCAAGTCGGCCACATCGAACGCTTCAATCCAGCGCTGCTTGCAGCACGAGAACACCTGCACGATATTCGATTTGTCGAATGCCATCGTCTGGCGGCTTTCAAGACGCGCGGCGCCGACGTCGACGTTGTACTCGATTTGATGATTCATGACCTGGATATGGTCCTGTCTCTTATACAAGCCGAACCCATCAAGGTATCAGCAATGGGCCTGCCTGTACTTACCAAGACCGTGGACATTGCCAACGCAAGAATCGAGTTTGATAATGGTGCGGTTGCCAATGTCACCGCATCGCGCGTGTCTACCAACGCACAACGCAAGTTCCGTGCTTTTCAGGCAAATCAGTATCTATCGATTGACTTCGGTACCGGCATGATTCAACGAGTCACCAGCGACGGGGCATGGGAAGGGGCTGGAGACAAAGTGCCACTCAACGTCAGCGAATGGTCTGCGGAGAAAGGTGACGCGCTGTTCTTAGAATTGGCGGCTTTTGTAGATGCTGTTTCAAGAGATACCGATGTTCCTGTACCAGGCCGGCAAGGCTATGCTGCATTGCTACTTGCGGAAAACATCTTGCAGTGCATTGAAGACGGCAAACGCTAAGAGGCTAACCTGTCTTGCTCGAGTCCAAGTTCCCGGATCTTGCGTGTGAGTGTATTTCGGCCCCAGCCGAGCAATTTTGCAGCTTCCCGGCGTTTTCCATGAGTGGCCTTCAGTGCAGACAGAATGACCGCGCGTTCAAAGGCCGGCAAAGCCTCTTCCAATAGAGGCTTGTCTTCGACCAGCAGTTTTTGATCGGCCCAACGGCGTAGTTCCGATGTCCAGTCTGAGCTGCTCTTCGAGTCTGTTCCTGCAATTTCCGGAGGCAAATCGTGGATAACAATTTCCCGGCCGGCTGCGGTCACCGTGAGCCGCCTGCAGATATTGACTAACTCTCTAACATTGCCAGGCCAGTCATATTGCATCAGCTTTTCACTGGCGGCTTTGCTCATCGTCTTTGTCGGCACTTCGAGTTCTTTGCTTGCTATATCCAGGTACACGCGCGTCAATTCGGCAATGTCTTCCTTGCGTTCGCGCAGCGGCGGTACGGCAATTCGCATTACGTTAAGGCGATGATATAAGTCTTCGCGGAAACTCCCGTCTTGCACAGCTTGGGCTAGATTTTGGTGGGTTGCAGCAATAACGCGAACATCGGTCTTAATCGCCGCCGTTCCACCGACTCGATAGAATTCTTTTTCAGCTAAGACGCGCAACAACCGTGTTTGCAGCGCTGTGGACATGTCACCTATTTCATCAAGAAACAATGTACCGCCGTCAGCCTGCTCAAAGCGGCCAATGCGCCGTTCAGTAGCACCGGTGAAGGCGCCTTTTTCGTGACCGAATAGTTCCGACTCTAACAACTCAGCCGCAATTGCTGACGTATTTAGCGCGACAAAAGGTTCTTTACTGCGAGGCGAATTCTCGTGCAATGCTCGCGCGACAAGTTCTTTCCCCGTCCCGGACTCGCCAGTGATGAGTGCGGTCATACTTGAACGCGCGAGGCGTCCAATGGACTTGAACACTTGCTGCATTGACGGTGCCTGACCGACTATGATCGGTTTGGCGCTGACCGCTTCCGGCTCCTGCACCGTTTTGCCTCTTTGACGACCGGCACGTTTAACCAGTTCGACGGCATCATCAACATCAAACGGCTTTGGCAAGTATTCGAACGCACCGCTTTGATAAGCCGATACTGCACTATCGAGATCGGAGTGTGCGGTGATCACGATGACTGGAATATCCGGCTCCTTAAGGGCGAGCTCCGCCATCAGCTCTAAACCGGTCATATCCGGCATATGAACGTCAGTTACGACAACATCGGGAACGTCGTTTTGCAGCGCTGCCAGAAAGTCTACGCCCGATTCGAAACTACAAACTCTTATATGTGCCTGTGACAAAGCCTGCTCGAGCACCCAGCGTACGGATTCGTCATCGTCCACGACCCAGGCAAGCAATACATTGTCGTTCATGCTGTTTCACCTTCCATGGCGGTGGCGCTGCTGATGATAGGCAGACGAATCTGAAATACGGTGCGTCCTGGTTCACTGGTTACTTCGATCAAGCCGTGGTGACGCGAAACCAGGTCTTGTGAAATTGTGAGGCCGAGCCCGGTCCCACTAGTGCGACCAGTGACCAATGGATAGAAAATAGTCTCGAGTATCTCTTCGGAAATGCCGGGACCGTTATCTTCGACTTCGATAGACAATACGAGCCGATAATATTGGCCGCCTAAAGTCATGTTACTCAAGGCGCGAGTGCGGATCACTAAGACCCCGGTGTCACCAACGGCTTGCATGGCGTTGCGTACGACATTTAGCAAGGCTTGAATAAGTTGATTTTTGTCTGCGCTGAGTTCAGGCAGACTGGGATCATAATCCCGCAAGATTGTTACACCTTCGGGTTTCTCCGCCTCGATCAAACGAGCGACGTGTTCGGTTATTTCATGCAGATTAATTTCTGCAAGGGCCGGTTTACCGCCGGCCTGCAGGATACTATCGACCAGAGCGGCAAGACGATCTACTTCTGTAATGATCACGCGCGTGTAGCGGGCCAGGTTTTCGTCTGGCAACTGTTTTTGTAGCAACTGCGCAGAACCACGCATTCCGCCGAGTGGGTTCTTCACCTCATGGGCGAGCTGACGGACGATGATCCGCGACAATTTTTGTTGCGCCATGAGTTCGCTTTCTTGGCGCAGACGATGGTCGATACTGACATCCGAAAATTCTAGCAACACGCCAGCAGGATTCTCCAATGGACTAATGCGGCAATTGATCACTAATTGCTTCGTCGCCACACGACAATGGAACTCTCTCAGACGAAATGGTGCACGGGTTTGGACCGTTCGCCCGCACAACCTGACGATTGCTTCGCTTGGTGTGAGTAGTTCAGCCAACGTGAGGCCAAGCATTTGCCGGAAACTAAGACCAAGCAGGTGCTCGGCGGCGGGATTTACGAATGTCACCCGCAATTGCGCATCAACAGTGACGACGGCGGTTGTCAGGTTACCGACGAGGTCACGACCATCGCGTTGATTAACGAAACCTACACCAGAAGGCTTTAGTTGGCGTTCCGGTTGTTTGGATTCTGGATGCTGGTTTGCTGAACCATGAACTGGGTTGGCAGCGACTGCAGTAAAATTCTGTCGCTGTTGTCGATTATCACCGCCTGAACAGTATGAATACCGCGGTATATTTCGCTGAGCGTGAATCGGGTACCGCTGGGAATTGCGCTTTGCTGTTCGCCATCGAGCAGCAAAGCGAGGCGATGACCGACTTGTAAACTCGGCGTCACAGCCACTTCGACATTGATACTGCCGCCCGTATTCCAGAGCGTTTCTTGCTGCCCTGGGCTGATGACATCGAATCGCGTGTAAGCGGGTGTCTGCGCAGACTCTGCTGCGGCAACCGGTGTTGGTGCCGATGTACGCGATGGTGCGGCCCGCGAGGGTCTCGCGTCCGGTAAATTCACTTCGACCGCTCCTGGCACTGGACGGTCGGAGTAGTGCACGGTTCCGCTCGCGTCGACCCAGCGCCACGCCGGCGCGGCGCTCACGAGGGTCGTAACCAGCGCTGACAGCAATATTAGCCACTTATGCATGCTCCAAAGCTTAGCGCCGCATGCTCCCCCAATCCAGGCTTTGTGGCGGGATTTGCGAACCCCGCCACATTACCGGTTTAACATTTGTCGCCAATTGACACTTATAGGCTGAAATACATCGCGAATTCGACAGGATGTGTCGCCTGCTGAAGCCGGGTCACATCTTCTGTCTTCAGATCTATATAGGCGTCGATCAGATCGTCGCTGAAGACATCGCCAGCCTTGAGGAATTCTCGATCCGCGTCCAGCGCTGCCAAAGCCTGCTGCAGTGAATAGCACACTTGAGGAATCTTCTTTTCCTCTTCCGGTGGCAGATCATAAAGGTCTTTATCTGCCGGTTCGCCAGGATCGATCTTATTCTTGATACCGTCTAGTCCTGCCATCATCATCGCGGTGAACGCGAAGTATGGGTTGGCCGTACTATCCGGGAATCGCACTTCAATGCGACGTGCTTTCGGATTAGCAACATACGGGATGCGAATGGCTGCAGAGCGGTTACGCGCGGAATAGGCGATCAACGTGGGCGCTTCGAAGCCTTTGATGAGCCGCTTGTAACTGTTGGTCGAGGCATTTGTGAAAGCGTTGAGGGCTTTAACGTGCTTCTTGATGCCGCCGATGTAATACAGCGCTGTTTGCGACAAACCGCCGTACTGGTCGCCGGTGAACAGGTTCTTGCCATCCTTCACGAGCGACTGGTGAACATGCATCCCGTTGCCATTATCACCGACAAGCGGTTTTGGCATGAAGGTGGCCGTTTTGCCATAGCTGTGCGCAACATTCTGGACAACGTACTTGAGCACCTGCACTTCGTCTGCTTTACGCACCAGTTTGCCGAATCTAACACCAATCTCACATTGGCCTGCTGTGGCTACTTCGTGGTGATGTACTTCGGTCACGAGACCCATTTCTTCCAGCGCCAGGCACATGGCTGATCGCACATCGTGCAGGGAATCTACTGGGGGAACCGGGAAATAGCCGCCCTTGACACCCGGCCGATGGCCAAAGTTACCGTCTTCCATGATCGCGCCTGATGCCCATGCGCCTTCGGAGGAATTGATCGCAAAGAATGTATCGTGCATTTCGGTCGAGTAGCGCACATCATCAAAGATGAAAAACTCATTCTCCGGACCGAAAAACGCCTCATCGGCAATGCCGGTTGCTCGGAGATAAGCCTCTCCGCGTACGGCAGTTGACCTTGGATCGCGTGTGTATCCCTGCATTGTGGAGGGCTCAACGACGTCGCAATGGATGTTCAGGGTCGGTTCGTCGGTAAACACATCCAAGACGGCGGTTTCGCAGACCGGCATCAATATCATGTCGGACTCATTGATCCCCTTCCAACCGGCAATTGACGATCCGTCAAACATTTTGCCGTCTTCGAAAAATGCTTCATCAACTTCGTGATTCGTGACCGTTACGTGTTGCTCTTGGCCACGCGTATCAGTTAAGCGCAAATCAATGAACTTGACGTTCTTTTCTTGTATTAGTTTCAACACGTCGGCTGGCGACATCACTTTCCTCCATCAGTCTGTTCTTGGAACCTATAATCGAACCGGCTCGAGACCTGCTTGCCGCAATGTCTTGCCGATTCATTGCAATTCTTTGACAGTGCACTATTCGTGCCAAAACAGTGCGCCTTGTAAGCTATTGATTTATAAGTATCGCTGCTGCTGTAGGCGCATGTTGCGCTCCAATGTAGTGCAACTGGTTCGGCATAATGCACCAAAACGATGCGGAAAGCATCGCTAGCGATGAGGTGGCGATGTGATAGATGCTCCCGATGCAGCTTATGGCTCTATATACTGCCTCGCTTTGGAACGTGCCAGCGCGGTACGCGGAGAGAATAATAATGGTATCGATGGATAAGCTCGTTTCGCTGTGCAAGCGGCGTGGTTTTGTGTTCCCTTCGAGTGAAATCTATGGCGGGTTGAACGGCTGTTGGGACTATGGGCCACTGGGCGTAGAGCTCAAACGCAATGTGAAACAGGCCTGGTGGGACGACATGCTCAGGCATCACGACGATACGCTGGCGAGCGCGGGTGCTCCGAGCGCCTTCTCGATGGTAGGGCTCGACAGCGCGTTGCTGATGAATCCGACAGTTTGGGAAGCAAGTGGCCACGTCGGTGGTTTTAGTGATCCGATGGTGGATTGCCGCGAGACTCGCGCGCGTTATCGGGGCGATCAACTCGTCGTTTTTGCGCTGGTATTCGTGGCTGACGATGGCAACTCCGAAGAAGTGGACGAAATCTTATTTGCTGCGCCTGGAGAAGCCGGCAAAACGGCAGACGCAGAATTGATTGGTGTGCATCGGAAACGGATCGGCACTATCGCAAAGCGTTTTGGCAAGAGCGCGCCAGATCACTTGGCGCTGCATGACGATGCGCTCACTGATCCCGAGCTACGGTCAAAAATCTTGGCGCCGAATGCCAAAGAGCCTGGCTCATTGACAGCGCCGCGAGCTTTCAATCTGATGTTCAAAACCCATGTTGGCGCAATGGAGGATCACTCCAGCGTTGCCTACTTGAGACCGGAAACCGCTCAGGGAATTTTCGTCAATTTCAAGAATGTGCTGGACACCGCCCGCGTAAAACTGCCCTTTGGAATCGGACAGATCGGAAAAGCGTTTCGGAACGAAATTAATCCACGCAATTTCACATTTAGGAGCCGGGAGTTCGAGCAGATGGAGATTGAGTTCTTCTGTCGGCCCGAAGAAGCTGCGCAGTGGTACACATTTTGGCGTGATCGGCGTTTTCAGTGGTATCAGGATTTGGGTATTCGCGCTGAGAACTTGCATTTGCGCGAGCACGATAAGTCAGAGCTGGCTCATTATGCGGCGGGCTGCGCGGATGTGGAGTATGACTTTCCGTTTGGTCAGAGTGAATTGGAAGGGATTGCAAATCGCGCGGATTTTGATCTGTCCCAACATATGCAAACCAGTGGTAAAGACCTGCGCTATTTCGATGACCAAGCTACGTCCGATGAATTGCGCCGGTTTCTTCCGCATGTC
The DNA here is from genome assembly GCA_024640665.1 of Rhodospirillales bacterium. Classification (GTDB taxonomy): domain Bacteria; phylum Pseudomonadota; class Gammaproteobacteria; order Steroidobacterales; family Rariloculaceae; genus JAHEEO01. The sequence continues at coordinate 22,943 of JAHEEO010000003.1, forward strand.
ATTGAACCGTCTGCCGGCGCTGATCGAGGCACGCTCGCGTTTCTGTGTGACGCTTATCACGAAGACGAGGTCGGTGGCGAAACTCGGACTGTGATGCGCTTGCATCCGCGCCTGGCGCCGATTAAGGCGGCCGTGTTTCCGCTCGTAAAGAAAGAAGGGATGCCGGAGAAAGCGCAGGAGATATATCGGTCGTTACGCAAACACTTCAATGTCGCGTACGACGAGAAGGGCGCGATCGGACGACGTTATCGGCGGCAGGATGAGGCTGGAACACCCTATTGCATCACAGTAGACGGGGATACGTTGGCTCAAGGCAGCGTAACCGTCCGGGATCGGGACACGCTGGAACAGCATCGAGTCGGCGTGGATGAATTGCAAAATTTCTTGCGCGACGCAATTGAACCGTAGTTGCCAGCCTAGTGCCGGAGCGCATCTATTAGCCACATGAATTCAACTGCTGCTGTTGTATTGGACAGAGACGGCGTAATTAACGTTGATACGCCTGGTGAATACATCAAACATCCAGACGAGTGGCAACCCATCCCTGGGAGCTTGGAGGCCATTGCTCGATTGACGGCAATGGGCAGACAGATTTTCGTCGTGTCGAACCAATCGGGCGTTGGGCGCGGCTTATTTACTTTGGATGTCCTCCAAGCCATACATCAGAAGATGCGCCTTGCCGTTGTGGCCGCGGGCGGGGAATTGACTAGAATTTATTTCTGTCCGCATCGACCCGAAGATCGATGTGATTGCCGAAAGCCCGCAACGGGAATGCTGTCACAAATTTGCGAAGAGTGGAATTTGACGCTCGAGGGCATACCGTTCGTTGGTGACAAAGCCGCGGATATGGATGCTGCGCGTGCGGTTGGAGCTCGCGAGATGTTGGTACTGACCGGTCATGGCTCGGATACGTTGAGCGCGGAACATTCTGTCGCGAATGAAATATTTCCGGATTTGGCTGCCGCTGTAGATGCGATCGTGAGGAGACCAGTTTAGTGCGACAGGCGATGCAGTGGGTGGGTTCTATAGTCTTTACCGTTTACTTGTTTGTTTCAGTTCCCATTTATGCTTTGGTGCCCTTTGCTTGCGCTTTTGGCCGATGGGAGACGCGCTTCATGGGTGTGCGATGGTGGATTGATTCGACACTGTTTTTATTGCGTTATTTATGCGGTTTGAACTACGTGGTCGAAGGGCAAACTGAACTGCCGAAAGATAACTGCGTCATTATGATGAAGCATTCGTCGGCTTGGGAAACGATAGCGCAGATGCAGATATTTCCTAAACAGACATGGGTCTTGAAACGGGAACTGATGATCGCGCCGGTGTTGGGTTGGGTGCTGAAATTATTGAATCCGATTGCGATCGATCGTAAGGCCGGAAGTTCCGCGGTTCAGCAAGTCATCGAACAAGGTAAAGAGCGCTTGGCGCGCGGTTTTTGGGTCATTGTTTTTCCTGAGGGCACACGTGTGCCGGCTGGAGAGAAACGCCGCTACGGACTCGGTGGCGCGTTGTTGGCGAGTGCAGCCGGTTGCGACGTGATACCGGTTGCGCACAATGCCGGAGCGTTTTGGCCTCGGCGGGGTTGGCTGAAGCGGCGCGGCACCATTCGCGTAGTAATTGGAGAGCCGATTCCAACAACCGGTCGCGACCCACGCGAAATCAATGCGGCCGTGCGCGATTTCATTGAAGCGACATTAGAGCGACTCGAAAACGAGGCAGCAACAGGGAATTAGATATCTAAGTTTGATACCGTCAGTGCGTTGCGTTCTATGAATTCTCGTCTAGGCTCGACATGGTCGCCCATCAGCGTAGTAAAAATCTCGTCTGCTGCGACAGCATCTTCGATTCGTACTTGCATTAAACGGCGTGTTTCCGGGTTTACTGTGGTGTCCCATAGTTGATCCGGATTCATTTCGCCCAAGCCTTTGTAGCGTTGAATGGTCTGGCCGTGTTTAGCTTGGTCCATCAGCCAATCGATCGCCTCCGGCACCGATTGGACATCTGCTTTCGCGTTGCGCCGAGTTACGTAAGCGCCTTCGCTGATGAGGTCTCTAAACGTATTGCCGATTTTGATGATGCGTTGATATTCGGGCGAGGCGAAGAACCCGGCGCTGTAGCGTTTGGTTGTGACAAGACCGTTATGCTCTCTGGTAACCAATAATACTGGCTGGTCGCCCTCGGGCGCCGGCGTATAAGCTGCAGCGTAATGGGCACCGATACTCTCAGCCTCGTTCAGACGCTGCTGCAATTGCTCGCCCCAATTGTGCATGCTTTGCGGGCTCGCAAAAATATCATCTGTGACCGGTTCAAGATGCATCATGGCACGCATTACGTTGCCGTCGTAGCGGTTGGACCAGCGCTTGATGATCGCGTTCGATTCCATGTGCTCTCGGGCAAGTGTCTGCAAAGCTTCAGTAGAAATCGCCGGTGTATCGCTTCCGGGATACAATGCCGATTCTTCGGTTGCACTGCTGAGCAGCAGCGCATTCAGTTCGTTGTCGTCTTTGACGTAACTTTCGGTTTTGCCGCGCTTCAGTTTGTACAACGGTGGCTGGGCAATGTAGATATGGCCGCGCTCGATGAGTTCTGGCATTTGGCGATAGAAAAACGTCAGCAAGAGCGTACGAATATGGGAGCCATCGACGTCAGCATCCGTCATGATGATGATGCGGTGATACCGAAGCTTGTCGGGATCGAATTCTTCGCGGCCGATGCCACAACCCAGCGCCGTGATAAGGGTGCCTACCTCGACCGATTGCAGCATCTTGTCGAAGCGCGCTTTTTCAACATTTAGGATTTTGCCTTTCAGCGGCAATACTGCTTGCGTGCGCCGGTCGCGGCCTTGCTTAGCCGAGCCGCCGGCGGAATCGCCCTCGACAAGAAACAGTTCGGATTTTGCGGGATCCTTCTCTTGGCAGTCCGCCAATTTTCCAGGCAAGCCTGCCACATCCAACGCGCCCTTGCGCCGAGTCATTTCGCGTGCTTTGCGAGCGGCTTCGCGCGCCCGGGCAGCTTCGACTACTTTGCTGACAATCGCTTTGGCTTCTTGCGGATGCTCCTGCAGATACGCGTCGAACTGTTCGCCGACGACGGATTCAACAGCGCCTTTGACTTCCGAAGAAACGAGTTTGTCTTTAGTTTGGGATGAGAATTTCGGATCGGGAATTTTGACAGATAAGACAGCTGTCAGCCCTTCACGCGCATCATCACCCGATGTGTTTACTTTTTCCCGCTTGCTAATACCTTCCCGTTCTATGTAATTGTTCAGCGTCCTCGTTAGCCCTGCGCGGAAGCCCGCCAGATGCGTCCCACCGTCTCGCTGCGGGATATTGTTGGTATAGCAGTACATGCCTTCTTGGTAACCATCGTTCCACTGCAACGCGACTTCCACATGCATGGGTTCGCGGCGGTCACCAAAATAGATGACATTCGGATGGACTGGCGTCTTGTTGCGATTGAGGTGCGTGACGAAAGCTTGGATGCCGCCTTCGTATTCAAACACGTCGCTGCGACCGTCGCGGTCATCGGTCAGTTCGATGCGCACGCCGGAATTTAGAAATGACAGTTCCCGCAACCGTTTGGCGAGGATGTCGTAATGAAATTCCAGATTAGTGAAGACCTCAGCGCTGGGCTTGAAATGGATTTCCGTGCCCGTTTCCTGAGTATCGCCAACGCTGTGTATCGGCGCATCCGGCTCGCCCATCGAATAAGACTGGCGATAAATATGGCCGCCGCGTTTGATAGTGAGATTCAACTTTTCCGACAACGCGTTGACAACCGAAACGCCCACACCATGCAGCCCGCCAGAGACTTTGTACGAGTTGTCGTCGAACTTACCGCCGGCGTGAAGCACCGTCATAATGACTTCGGCAGCAGATTTACCCTCTTCAGGATGCATATCGACTGGGATGCCGCGGCCATCATCCGACACGCGGATGGATTCGTCCGCGAGTATCCGCACACTGACGGCCGAACAGTGTCCGGCCAATGCTTCGTCAATTGAATTATCAACGACCTCGAAAACCATGTGATGCAGACCGGTGCCGTCGTCAGTATCACCGATATACATGCCCGGCCGTTTGCGTACAGCTTCGAGGCCTTTTAAGACCTTGATATTTCTGGAGGTATAGTCGCTTTCGCTCATTCGAAGTGAACCTGGCGTAAAACCAATCGATTATACACCCTAGTCCTGCCGAATAGCGCCTTGTTCCACGTGAAACACTCGAGATACCTCAAACGGTTCGAGGTTCTGCTCTGAGATCCCGGTCATTAACAACTGCATCGGCAAAGCCCTTAACTCTGTTATCAAGCGGGCAAGTGACCGGTTATCCAATTCGGCTGCTGGATCGTCAACCAGTAAAATCCCAGGCTCCGCACTTCTCGCCGTGAACTCCTGTAGCTCCCCTAAGATCAAAGCGGCGGCTATTAATTTCTGCTGGCCCCTTGATGCAGCGTCTTTTGCGTCCGCGTCGTTCAACCGGATGGCTAAATCAGCCCGATGCGGTCCCACATGCGTCATTCCACGCTGACGATCACGCTCCAAACTCCCCCGCAGCGCATCCGCCAAACCCTTTCCATCGAACCCGCCCGAGCGATATACCACAGAGATATTTTCACCCAGCAACCGCTTACCCACATCAGCGACCCTTTCGCTCCACGCCTGAACAAAACCGCTCCGTGTCTGATGTACACGCTCTGCCGCTAATATGAATTGTTCCGTCCAAGCCTCAATTACAGCCACATTCTGGCCAGTTTTGAGCGCTTTATTGCGTTGAATCAGGGCCCGACGGTAATCACGCCAAGTCTCCAAATACGGCTGTTCCACGTGGAACACCGCCCAATCCAAAAACCGCCGCCGCTCGCTGGGCCCCGCATCTACAAGAGAATGCATACTCGGATCCAAGACATGAACGGGCAGCAATCGAGATAGCGCTGACGAACGCCAACCCGACTCGCCGTCAACTTTCAGCTGCAAAGACCCTGCTTTGAATTCCAGACCCAGACGATGCGTACGACCCCCGCTCTGGGCCACCGCGCTAATCAAGAAACCATCTTTACCACGCTGAACTAACCGAGCATTCAGTCTCGAACGGAACGAGCGGCCCCGACTCAATAAGTAAATTGCTTCCAGTACAGAAGTCTTTCCTGCCCCATTTAGACCGTAAAGAAAATTACTTTGGGGATGTAACTCGAGATCCACCGCGTCCAGGCAGCGCAGCTGCCTGACTTGAAGACGCTGCAGAGTCATGCCACGCGCTTACAGGCGCATCGGCATAACAACAAACTTTGTCTGCTCCTCGCCGACCTTCGTAATCAAACAGCTCGAATTCGAATCCAAAAGGCCCAACTGCACGACATCCGCATCTACCGCGGTCAACGCATCCATCAAATAAGTCACGTTAAAGCCAATTTCCATCGCTTCTCCGCTGTATTCCACTTCCAGCGCTTCTTCAGCCTCTTCCTGCTCTGGATTATTCGCCTGCATGACCAAACTGTTCTCGCTTAACTCCAAGCGCACGCCACGATACTTCTCATTCGACAATATAGCGGCCCGCTGCAGTGCAGATTTCAACGCTGAGCGATCAGCAATCACGACGTTCGTCGATTTCTTTGGAATCACCCGCCCGTATTCCGGAAACCGTCCATCAATCAATTTCGTCGTTAAACGCGTGCCGGGCAACTGCACACGCAGGTGATTTGCACCAAATACCAGCTTCACTTCGCCGTCACCGCTTAACAATCGGTTCAGCTCCAGCACTCCTTTCCGCGGCACAATAATTTGCCCGTCGTGCGCTGCCGGCTTGTCCAGCGTGTACTCCGACAACGCCAACCTATGGCCATCCGTAGCAACCGCCCGCAGAATATTGCCTTCGGTCTCCAACAGTAGGCCATTCAGGTAATACCGCACGTCCTGCTGTGCCATCGAGAAATGCGTGTTATCGATCAGACGCCGTAATTCTGCGAATGGCAGCGAAATCTCTTGATCCGCATCTACCCCGTCTGTCGACGGAAAATCCACCGCCTGAAGGCTGGAGAGCGTAAACCGACTGCGCCCAGCCTTAATCGTCACTCGATCGCCGCTTTGCGTCACATCCACATGCGCTCCTTCCGGTAGCGCTCGGAAAATATCATGCAGTTTACGTCCGGGAACAGTGATTTCACCGGGGTCTAAGACATCGACGCTTCCCTCCGCTACCAGTTCCACCTCCAGGTCTGTGGCTGTCACCGCTAACGTTCCGTCTGCTGCTTTCAGCAAAACATTGCTCAGTATCGGCATCGTTTGACGTCGTTCAACAACCCCGATCACAGCTTGTAAAGGCTTCAGAATCGCTTCTCGCTCGGCGCTGAATTTCATAATTAATAGTACCTATATATTTATATAAGTTTGTTGTTATTAGCCCCGGAATTTCGGGTGGATAACGCCATTTAACACTTATAAATCAACAACTTGTTTCGATAGCAAACCAACGTATAACTCCCCCCGAAGCTGTGGACAGTCTGTGTGTCATTTTGCCCTCGATTTCCATCCCCAAATTACTCACAGTTAATTCGTCAGGGTTCTCAACAGGTTGCTATAGTCCTCGGCGACCCGCCGTTCTGACTCGCGTAAGGCCTTGATTCGCTTACACGCATGCAACACTGTTGTATGGTCTCGACCGCCAAAAGCATCGCCTAATTCTGGCAAACTATGCCGCGTTAATTCGCGTGCCAAAGCCATCGCTATTTGCCGGGGTCGAGCAATTGAAAGACTTCGGCGCTTCGACAGCAAATCGGCGACCCGAATTTTGAAGTACTCGGCTACGACCCGCTGAATATTCTCCAGCGTCACCAATTTATCTTGCAGTGTCAGTAAATCGCGCAGCGCTTCCTTCGCCAATGCCAGGGTAATAGCTTGACCCGAGAAGCGGGCATTGGCTAAAACCCGCCGTAAAGCTCCTTCAAGCTCCCGAACGTTGGAGCGAATCAACCGCGCGATGAAAAAAGCGACGTCTTCGGGTAGATCCGCCGATTCGGCAGCGGCCTTACTCATCAATATAGCGACGCACGTCTCGAGTTCCGGTGGCTCTATCGCCACGGTTAAACCCCAGCCAAAGCGAGATTTCAAGCGCTCTTCGAGACCGGAAACCTCTTTCGGATAGCGGTCGCAGGTCAAAATAATCTGCCGCTGGCTCTCTACCAACGCATTGAAAGTATGGAAGAATTCTTCTTGCGAGCGTTCTTTGTTAGCGAAAAACTGTATATCGTCGATCAATAGCGCATCAACCGACCGATAGGCATTCTTGAATTCTGAAATGGTGTTGTGCTGCAGCCCACGCACCATATCGCTGACAAAACGCTCGGAATGCACGTAAACCACTTGGGCATCGTTATCACGCTGATGAATCATATTTCCAACAGCGTGCATCAAATGGGTCTTACCCAGCCCGACACCGCCATAAATGAACAACGGGTTATATGCTGAACCGGGATTCTCCCCCACCTGCATCGCTGCTGCCCGCGCGAATTGATTGCTCTTACCCTCAACGAAATTCTCAAAAGTAAAGCTCGCATTAAGCCGACTGCCGAGTGCCGCGCGCTGCCGGCGCTTGCCTGGTTCTTCGGTTACCGCCAATGGTTCTGCTCGGCGGCCGCCGACTTCAATAACCACTTTGCTGTCAGAGTTTCCAGCTCGCTGCTGCCACCAAACCTCAATCGTTTCCAGGCAGTGCGTCCGAACCCAATCGACAACATAGGGATTAGGCGCGAGCAAATGCAGCTGGTTACCGCTGCGCTGCGCTTGCAGCGGCCGAATCCAGGTACTGAAATCGCTGTCAGACAACTGCAGCGCCAAAACGCGCGAGCAGTCGTTCCACAGGGTCGAGTCAGCCGCCGCGGTCTCTGCCACGGGCAAATTTTCTGCTTTTTGTTTGATAGTCGTGCGGCGTGGTTAGCAAGATCTCAGAGTCTAATACGTACAGCCCCGACTTATCCAGAACTCGCTGCATGCCACCCGCTATTGACTGACTTTCAGGGCAAGCGTAAAGTTGCGCGCTCTCTGCGCACCTCGAGTGTGCGCAACCCGAAGCACAAAGAGTTGCGAAATGAAGCGAACTTTTCAACCGAGCAAACTAAAACGCAACCGCACTCATGGTTTTCGCGCGCGCATGGCAACCCGCGGCGGCCGCAAAGTGCTCAATCGCCGTCGTGCCAAAGGGCGTGCGCGCCTTTGCCCATAGTTGGGTGAAATCACCCGGTCGGGCAGACTCCCGCTTCACGAAACATCAGCGTTTGTCTACCCCAAAACACTTCAACCACGTTTTCGCGCAAGCCAAACGATCCTCCGATCAATTCTTCACTATACTGGCGCGCAGCAATGATAGTGATCTCGACCGCCTGGGTCTGGCAATCTCAAAACGCGCAGCACGCCGCGCTGTTGATCGCAACCGACTAAAAAGGCTCGTTCGCGAAGTATTCAGAATGCGCGCGGCGCTTACTCGTTGCGACTTTGTCGTCATAGCGAAACCGGCGGCCAGTGTTTCCGACAATGCCGCGTTGCGGCGGAGTCTCGATCATCTATTTGGGCGTTTCGTGACAGTGGCCACCAACTGATGGACAACATAAGAATATTTCTGTGGATGGGATTCCTGACACTTGTTTGGTTGGGATTTAACCAGTGGGTAGAGGACTATGGGCCGCCGCCCCCCCCCAATGGGGTCGAAGCCGAGCAGACGCCAACCAGCATCATCCGCAATGGCGACGAGCAACTGCCAAACGTCGTAGATACAACAGCTTTACCGCAAATCGACACGGCGCCGACATCTACAGTATCGCTGGATAACCCGATTCGCGTACGCACCGATGTATTAGACGTCATCATCGATCCAGCCGGCGGTGACATCGTTCAAGCCGATCTGCTGGAATACCCGGTCACAAAAGACGCCCCGGATGATTTAGTGCGGCTGTTGAACTTCGCACCGGGTACACGCTGGGTTTTCAATACCGGCGTGCGGCACTCAGAATCGGAAAATGGGCCGACACACATAGTCGAATTTTCGAGCCGCAGTTCGAACTACGAGTTGGCAAATGGACGAGATGAGCTTGTAGTTTCTCTCGATTGGGCAGATGGCAACGGGCTAACAGCGCATAAGAACTACACTTTCAAGCGGGGCCAGTACGAAATCGATCTGGATATCCAGGTACAAAACGAAACCAACGCGCCCTGGGGAGCCGTGGCTTATTCGCAAATGGTCCGTGAGCACATTCCACGGGACCGGTCATTTATGGATGTAGACACTTATTCATATATCGGCCCAGTGTTGTACGACGGCGACAGGTCCGACAAACCCGAAGTCGAAGACCTGGAAATTATGCCGATCGTAGGAAAATATACTAACGGTTGGTTCGCCAGTATCCAGCATCACTTCCTGGCAGCCGTCGTGCCGACAGCCGGCGAAGCTTTCAATTACCAGGCCAGTGCCAGCGCGGGTACGTACGTACTCACCGCCATTGGTGACATTGAAGAAATACCGCCGCAAACGGCTCGCAATTTCTCATCCCGGTTCTTTATAGGGCCCAAACTGCAGGACCAACTTCGTTCAACGGCTGAAGGACTGGAGCTCACGGTCGATTATGGCTTCCTAACCGCGCTCGCCCAACCACTGTTTTGGCTACTGCGTAAAGCGTTCAGTTTCTTAGGTAACTGGGGTCTAGCAATTATCTCTGTTACGTTTTTGATCAAACTCGCGTTTTACAAGCTTACTGCCACGAGCGGCCGTTCAATGGCAAAAATGCGCAAGATAGCGCCGCGTATGCAGGCACTTAAAGAGCGTCATGGCGACGACCGCCAAGCCTTGAGCCAGTCGATGATGGAGCTCTACAAAAAAGAGAAAGTGAACCCGGCGGCAGGTTGTCTACCCATCTTGATTCAGATGCCGTTCTTCTTCGCGTTTTACTGGGTGCTGATCGAAAGTGTAGAAATGCGCCAGGCACCCTTTATGCTGTGGATCAACGATCTATCTGTGCGCGATCCATTCTTCATCCTGCCTTTGCTGATGGGTGCAGCAATGTTTCTGCAGACGAAACTCAACCCATCACCGCCTGATCCAGTGCAGGCAAAAATCATGCAGTTCATGCCACTGGTTTTTTGCGGCATGTTCGCGTTCTTCCCGGCCGGGTTAGTTTTGTACTGGCTGACGAATACGGTTTTGTCGATTGCGCAGCAATGGCGTATCAACAAGATCGTCGCGGCTGAAGCCTAGGCCTAAGTCTGCGTCGCTAAAGATCGGAGGAACTTGGCGGCGACGGCTTGACCAACGCCACGACAAAGGCCTGCCGCATGAACTCAACGCGAACTTGTGACAACGACTGCTCCAGCAGTCAGCGTCTTATGTACTGGGCAGCGGTCTGCTATTTCAAGGAAGCGTTTTCTAGCAGCATCGTCTAATGGACCAACCAGTTCCACTTCACGGTCAAAACGATCGATGCGGCCTTCCTTCGTTTCGCACTCAGCGCACTCGGTTGCATGAACTTTGTCATGACGAACCCGAGTAATCGCGCGCTCAAGCGGCAGGCCTTTGTGACGCGCATACATCTGTAACGTCATGCTCGTGCAGGCAGCCAACGCGCCGCTTAGCAAATCGTACGGTGATGGGCCAAGTGCATCCCCGCCTAAATCTCTCGGCTCATCAGCAATGAGCTCATGCCCAGCCAATTGCAGCATGGTCACGAAACCACGCTCGCCAGTTTCGGCCAGTGCGTGTTCCGAGATCGAAACAGCTTGCTCGGCAGCCGCTGCTGCTGTGTAAGGCCGTGACCACGTAGCAACCATATCAGCTGCGTACTCAGCGTCGGACTGCTTGGATAGTAAATGATCGGCATGGTCCAGTGAGACGAAGCTTTTAGGATGCATTGCTTCTAGGAAGATCTCAGATGCATTGCTGATCTCCACGATGTCGTCGAGCGGTGCATGCATGACTAACAGTGCGCAACGCAGCTCTGCGACCCGTTCCGGCATCGACTGCGCCGCAAGATCATCGAACAGCTGCCGCTTTATCGTAAATGGTTGGCCGCCAAGCTCTACTTGAATGTCGTCGCCATCGGTTGACCGCGTGTTCTTGACGATCAGCTTGCCTACATGCTCAGCCTGCGCCGGTGCGCCAATCGTAGCCACAGCCTTAACCTGCGGCAAACGCAGGGCTGCCGACAGCACGGCCGTGCCGCCCAGCGAATGCCCGATCAACAGGTCCACGCGTCCAAGTTTTTGCTCCAGCGCCAGCGCTGCAGCGATCACGTCTTCAACGCTGCTTGAAAAATTGCTGTCGCCAAAAGCGCCCTCGCTCTCACCCAAACCGGTAAAGTCGAATCGCAAAGAGCTGATACCCAGCGCTGCCAGTCGACGACTAATCGCTATCGCAGCCTTGCTTTTAGCCGTGCAAGTGAAGCAGTGAGCGAATATCGCTACCGCTTTAGGTCGGCCAGGTGCATGGTGAAGTTCACCACGCAAAATGTGTCCAGCATCGTTTTGAAATTCAAATTTCTCGGTCGGCATCCGTATGTCCCTAATATTCCGTAAACTGAAGAGTGCTACATGACACGCAGTGGAACAAACCTTGTCGAATACACATGACGACACAATAGCGGCACTCGCCACCGCCCCAGGCAGTGGTGCAGTGGCGATCGTGCGTTTATCTGGAAACGAATCGCAGCGGATCGCGGAGCAAATCTGCGGTGCTGCGCCGGCGCCCCGCCGCGCCGAGTTGCGCGCATTTCGAGATGCCAGCGGCGAGCTTATCGATACCGGTTTGGCCCTGTATTTTCCGGGCCCAGATTCATATACAGGGCAAGACGTGGTCGAATTCCAGATTCACGGCAGCCCAGTCATCAGCGAGTGGCTGCTGGAAGCCATCGTCAGCGCAGGTGCTCGCGCGGCGGAGCCCGGAGAATTCACGCTGCGGGCGTTCTTAAACGACAAGCTTGATCTTGCTCAGGCGGAAGCGGTTGCCGATCTCGTCGCCAGCCATTCACGCGCTGCAGCGCGTGCGGCGGGGCGCTCACTGAGCGGTAGTTTTTCGGAACGGGTCGCTGCCATTCAAAGTTCATTGACCCATCTGCGGGTGCAGCTCGAAGCGCACCTCGATTTCCCAGACGAAGAAATCGACCCGGAGAGCGGGGCCGCCTTGCAATCCAGTCTACGAATGACAAAACAGTCGATTGCTCAATTGCAGCGCGAGGCGCATCGTGGCGTCGTTTTGCGCGACGGCTTGAACTTGGCGATTGCCGGTCCGCCGAATGCCGGTAAGTCGAGCCTATTGAATCGCCTCGCCGGGTACTCTGCCGCGATTGTGACGGACATACCGGGCACGACACGTGATCCGCTTCGGGAGCACCTTGTCTTGGACGGGCTGCCCATCACGATTGTCGATACGGCCGGACTGCGCGCAACAACGGATCCGATAGAAAAAGAAGGATTGCGACGCGCACATGTCGAGTTGGAGCGCGCCGACCGCGTCTTGTGGGTCAGCGATGTCATGCAAGATATCGAAGCCACCGTTGCCGAGGCACGCACAAGCTTGTCTGGCTTGGATAAGGTCTCGTTCGTCTTTAACAAGATCGATCTCCTCGACAAACCACCTAGTGCAACGCAGCGCCTGGCCGACAATGCAGTTCTGGAATCGACGGGTGCGCCTGCCGTGGCCGTCTCGGCGCTGACGGGCAGTGGGTTCGAGAACCTCACTCGACACTTAAAAGAACTGGCCGGCTGGTCGGAAAATGTAGAAGGGAGTTTCAGTGCGCGCCGTCGTCACCTTGACGCTATTGAACGCGCGCTTAATCATCTTGATAGCGCCGAGCCGTTGTTGATCAGTCAATCTGAACTTGCGGCCGAGGAGTTGCGAAATGCGCAGCAATCGCTCAGCGAAGTGACCGGAGAGTTGACCAGCGATGATCTGCTGGGCGAGATATTTTCGAGTTTCTGTATCGGCAAATAGCGGCACTCATGGTCTCGGTGTGCTGCGACAGTATTCTGCCGCAGCGGCGATGGCATCCTGGCGATGTTCAAACCGGTTGCTTGCCGGTATACGGTCCAATACCCCCATGCCAGCCAGGGTCCGCAAGGATTGACTGCGTAAGCCTGCCACGATGACGTGCGTGTCTTGTTGCATGGAGCTGTCGATCATGGCGTCAATGGCCATTGCACTGCTGGGGTCTATGTACGCTGAATGCGTAAAGTCGTAGATCACGACGTCGTTCAGCTCCAGTGCCTGAATGTCACGCCGTTCCAGCTCGCGGGCAGAGGCGTATGAAAACGAACCGCGTAATTCTGTGATGAGAATTCGCCCGTCGGCGGCGTTGAGCAGACTAGTTTCTTCGGTCGTCAAATCGTCTAGATCGGCTGCTTTAGTGACTTGCTTGAGACCCTTGAGTTGTTCCTCCGCAAGCCATTTGGCAGTTACAAAACTGGCGGCGATGATGCCGACGGCTACCGCCGTTATCAGATCGACAAATACCGTGAGGAACAGCGTAATCAGCATGACAAAGGCTTTTTCGCGCGGTACGCGCCGGAGTCGTTTTATGTAGCCCCAGTCGATTATTTCCCAGCCCACATTCATTAGAATTGCCGCGAGAACCGCATGCGGAACGAACGCCACAGCCGGTCCCAAACCGAGCACCAGTGCCAGCAATACGATTGAATGCAGCATCCCCGATACCGGGCTGTGCCCTCCCGCGCGAATGTTGACCACTGTTCGCATTGTGGCGCCTGCTCCGGGCAGCGCGCCGATCAAGCCGGCAACGATGTTGCCGAGTCCCTGGCCGACTAATTCCTTGTCGGAATCATGGCGCGTCTTGGTCACGGAATCGGCCACGAGGGAGGTGAGCAAGCTATCGATGGAGCCGAGCAGTGCCAGGATCAATGCGGGCTGAAGCATCTGCACTAACGCGGAGGCTGACTGCACAGGTATTACTAGTTCAGGCAGGCCCGAAGGGATTGCGCCGATGGTTGGTGCACTAGGGATGGCAACTGCGGCGGCGAATGTGCCGACTAATAATGCGCCCAAAGGGGCAGGAATCGTGCGAGCAAGCCGCGTTGGCCAGTAGATGATCAACAGCAGCGTTGCTGCGGATAAGCCGATGACTCGGAAGTCCAATAAGCCCGTGTTCATCGTCAGAAAAGTCCGCAGAGTAGCAACTACCCCGTCGTTGGATGTCGGTAAACCGATGAACGGTAGCAACTGGATAACGATGATGATGACGCCGATACCGGACATGAAACCAGACACTACCGATCTAGGTGTGTAAGTAACGTATCTGCCGATACGCAGAAAACCGAACAGCATCTGCAGAAGGCCGCCGAGCATGACGATAGTGAATGCCTCCGGCAGGCTGTCCGAATGACTGGCTACAATGGCGCCCATAACGACGGTCATTGGGCCAGTAGGCCCGGATACCTGCGCCGGCGTCCCGCCAAATAGCGCGGCAAAAAAACCGGTGGCAATGGCGCCATACAGTCCGGCAATTGGGCCAGCGCCGGAAGCGACACCAAAAGCCAGTGCCAGCGGCAAAGCAACGACGGCTGCAGTCAGGCCCCCGAATAGATCGCCACGGATGTTTGCCGTGCCGGAGCTCGTAAGCCGTGTAGGCAAATTGGGTTTCAACAGCTTTGACCAGCTCATCTTGTACACGACGCTGAACAAGGGAACGGCATCATGTCAGCTGTGCAGGTAAATGGGCAAATA
>JAHEEO010000003.1:37663-38500 GCA_024640665.1 Rhodospirillales bacterium
ATGATGGTTTATCAGCATAGCTAGCCAAAACTCAGCGCGCGCATGGCGTTCATATATTTGCTGTGTCGTCCAATGCGAATGGGTATGTGCTTGAGCAATTGCTCGACACTTTTGCGAGCCGTTATTGGAAACTTGAATTCGAGCACGATCGTGTCTTCAGTAATCCCTGCCGTCTCGAAGTTTGGATAAGTGTTGCGGCGTTGATCAAAAATGCGCTGATCGGAGTCGAGCGTAGCGCGAATCTGGTCGTTGGCCGTGACGAAATATTCACGCCGATAACGGTTCAACAATACAGGTAAGGGATTTTGATCCAACCAGAGCTGGCCCAACATGGGCATGGCAGCGCGCATGGCTTCGACCACTTCGCGCCACGAAAGCCCGGCCTGCCAGGGCGGCTCATTGATTGCAAATCGCTGCTTCCAGCCAAAATGATTACGTTTGAGCTTGAGTTCCATGACTCCGCGGTCCGGGCCGACACCTTCCCCGTACCAGCGATAGCGCAGCTTCTTGCGTTGACTGATGCCTGCCAGATTTTCCGCATAGGCTCGATAGTCGAAAGTATCGAAATAGACATTGTTGATGTGCCTTGGCGGATAGGGCACCGAAAAACAGGCCGGCTGAAGCTGTAGCCAATTCAATATTCGGGCGCGTTCGCTGGCATAGGTAACAAACTTGATCTCGTGGCGTAAGTCTTGAGTGTCCGGCAGTGTTGCGCTCATTTTTGCAGCTCTGGGCGCATGACAGTTTCATAGAGTGCTTCCACGTCCAGAGACTCGCTAGGTGAGTCATTGCCATCGAGCGCGATTCGGCTGCCTGTCTGAGCGAGCGTCGGTCGCA
>JAHEEO010000097.1 GCA_024640665.1 Rhodospirillales bacterium
GAATGTGCCTTATGCGGCCGAGGCCTGCGAGGATCTGACGCCGGTGGCGCCACCGCAGTAGCGTCTTGAAATCGACCGCGCGCCGGACCCACAGCCCGGCGCGCGGCTAACTGTCAAAGCACGAAAGATCTAACTCACTGGCAATCTAATTTGCCGGCGATCTAACCTGCCCGACTAGGGCTTGGTTGCGGTATCCCAATGCTCGACGATCTTGCCGTTTGCGACGCGGAACATGTCAAACCAGGTGGTCGTGTACGCCACACCGTTGCTGTCGACACCTTCGCGAACGAGCGCGAGCGTCACCAGGTCGCGCTCGGCCGTAATCGCAATAAGGCGATCGATGTAGGCCTTGGGCTCGGTCTTCTGCATGCCCGCGGCCCGGAAGTAAGCTTTGACGCCTTCAAGACCCGTCTCCGCATTCGGGTTGTGCTGGTGGTACTCAGGTGCGAGGTACTTGTCGGCTGCGGCTAAGTCGCCGCCCTGCAGGAATTCGCGCCACATGTTCCAGACCAGCCGCTTGTTGGCGGCGAGCTGCGGGTCATCGCTGGCGAGCATGGCGCGCTGTGCGTCCGGTGACGAAGCCACGACGGGCTCTGCAGCGTTGGCGGCAGCACCCAGTGAAAGTAAGACAAAAATACTGGCTAGCAATCTCATGATTCGGTTTCCCCTTATCAAATTGTGTTGCCGGCAATGCCGGCGTGAACTAACTATAACAGGCAGCATTCGGCCTATGGAGAGACGCCAAACGCAGCATCCATGAGTATCTGGGTTTCCACGCCAGAACAGTTCAGGTCCATGATCTGATCGAACGGCGCGAGCTGCAGCGTTTGTTTTGGCACGGTCCAGGGGCCGGTCAGTACATTCGGATCTTCGACAACGGCTTCAATTTCCAGCGTGTTTGCGTCTATACGGCGATAGCGCTCAACGATATGCAATGCGTCGGAATGAAACGAAACCCTGCCTTCCGCGAAGATCCATGTTTCCTCGGTGAAATTCGTCGTATCGACCACAAAGGTATCACCCTCCCAGTGGCCCACGGAGTCGCCTCGGTAAGCAGGAGGAATATCATCGCGATGCGGTCTCCCGTCGGTCGGGATAAGTTGAAACCCATGGTATGTCTCCGACAGCAACACCACGAATTTCGGTGTCGAGACAATCTGACCGACGGCCCCGACATTCCAAAGTCTCACACTCAATGTGCCGAAGGCGGTCGGAATGCACGCCAGAGTCGGGTCGTCCTTGTCACTGAGCGTTGCGGCGTGCTCTGCGGCCCATGGTTGATAAAGATCGGTGAAGGACGGTGGCGCGTCGCCTTGGGCGGCGCCTCTCGGCCCACCACGGCCGCCGCCGAATCCTGCACCGCCGATATCGCCCCCGCTCCACCATACCCCCGACAAATCCGGATGACCGTCTGCCATGCGCGGGATTGGCACAGCCGAGTTGGCACCCGTTGTGTCGTCAGCGCCAGTCTGTGCGCTTGCAAATCTAAGCCCGCCAGGCGCCAGCCACAGCAGCGTCGCGGCAAATGTGGCCACCCCCATCGATCGAAACGCAGCATGCTTCATCATTAACTTCCTCCCTAGATCCGGCGGCAACGGCATAAGCATCATCTTGCGTTAGGTCCTTCTCGAGGCCCGAACAAGCCATAAACCGTACCATCCGAAGTCACGAGTTCTCGTAACATGCCCATATTCGCAGACGCGTCTCTGGCATGGAAACCGGTGATGGTTACTTCAGCGCCTTTCTTGATAATGCTCGGCTTATAGCCGTTGCGAATCATGCCGCTGGGCGTGCCGGCTTCGAAGGCCCAGCGCTCAAGCTCGCCAGCTTCGTTTTCTACATCCAGAAAGAACCAGGAGTGTGGGTTTGTCAGCCGGACATTAACGATGACTCCATGAACCGTCACGGACTGCTGCATGTCGTAGGCTGCGGAAAATGCATGATGCGCGCCGGCTGGCACGGCGGCGCCAAACCCGGCCAACATCCACGCCAGCATGACTCGATTCGTTCGCTTCACTGCAAACCTCCAATTTGTGCATAGACGACCATTACCTATAGCGTTCCGATACTAGGCACGCCGACTCCGCGTGTCTATGCCTGGCGCTGATTCAAATAGGAAATATACTGTGGGAAATCGAAGGAGGGAGATTGATGGTTTCTCGCGCACTTTTAGTCATTAGTTCGGCACTGCCCCTTTGCCTATGCAGCAGCATCGCCAGATCACACCACAGTATTGGCGGCGAATTCGATACTGAGACCGTAACGGTTAACGGCGTCGTTACAGAGCTTCGCCTCATCAATCCGCATGCTTTTATCCTCGTCGACGTCGAGGCAGATGGGCAAACCGAGCAATGGATGCTAACCATGGGCCCAGCAACGAAGTTGATCCGCGGGAGCGGCTGGACGCCGGACATACTTCAGCCCGGTAATAAAGTGTCGGCAACGGGACGCGCTGCGCGCGAAGGTAAAGGCATGTATATCGTCGAACTCATCAAGGAAGACGGCACGGCTTTAATAAGTAGCCTCGAGGAATAAAGTCGATGACTGCTGCAACACAAATGCAACCGCGTCGTTGCACGTTAGTCTTATTGATCGGTGTTTTCGCGTTGGCAAGCGGTGCAACCGCTGCCCCCGACGACGTGGCCGCCGAACTCGCCGCCGAAGGCGTCTGGGCATATCTGGATGCCAGCGGTGAAGTACGCCCCTCGGGCAGTTTTACAGGCATTCCGCCAGACAGTGCATTGACCGCCGCTGGACTGGAGAAACGTGCGGGCTTCGATTTCACAACCGAGGACCCGGTACTTGGTTGCGGGCCGCCGGGCATGCCGCGCGCGCTTACGGCCGCCAGCCCAATGACCTTCTCTTGGAATCAAGATCTGCTCATCATCCGCTACGAGAGCATGGACGTTACACGAATTGTTTTTATGGGGAAGGACGCCGTGCCGCCGCGCACTCCGTCATCGCCGGACGGCTATGCAATAGGTCGCTGGGATGGCGATACATTGGTGATCGAGACTTCGCATCTGGACGGGCGAATTCAAGATCTGCAGGGCACGCCGAAGAGTGACGCGATGACGCTGGAGGAGCGCTACGACCTGGAAGGCGCGAGCAATGAAAAAGTGCTGCGCGTCGATTTGATCATGCAAGACCCGACGTATTTCTCCGGGCCGTATGTTTGGCATTTCGACTTTGTCAGAAAACCCGACTGGGCACTGCTCGAATACGCGTGCGAAGAACGCCCTGCCGAGCTGACGCCTGGGGTGCTACCCACGAATTGAGATGCGCGACGGTCACCAACGGACCGATCTTATTAAGCCCAAAAACTTGGCGCTGGTTCAGGCAAAGCGAGACTTGCCAGCCTCCTTCTTAGACTTTTTTGCCGCTTTCCGCTCTTTCGGAGTCAGCGTCGATTGTTTCTTAGCTTCTTTATTCGACTTACGTTCTTTTGACATGATATTCGCGCCCTTTTTCAACCAACTGAAGTGTTAAGTTGCAGATTGCTACCTGCACCCAACGGTTTCATTTCAGCTACCGCCTCAAGAACAATGCATGGCATGCCGATTTGATGCAACGTTAGCACAACCGGTGTTCGGTATGTCGAGTGTCGTGCCGAAGGTTGCGAGGGCATACTGACCTGCCGCTTGCCAATACAGGCGCGGCATCACAGGGAAATTGCGACGGTACGTATGAAAACTGAACTCAACCGACTCTCTGCCCGTGAATTACGCGTACGACTGCAGAGACGCGAACTGCGTGCGCTCGAAGTGGCCGAAGCCTGCCTGGCAAGAATATCGGAACGGGACAGCGAAATTCGTGCTTGGGCACACTTTGATTCGCAACAGGTGCGGGCCATTGCGAGTGCGCTCGATGCCGGCGTCATACGCGGACCTCTGCATGGGCTGCCCCTTGGGGTCAAAGACATTTTCGATACCTGCGATTCCCCAACGGCCTACGGGTCACCAATCTATGCGGGACACGTCCCCGCTGCCGATGCTGCCTGCATCGCTTTAGCACGCAATGCGGGCGGGCTCGTTTTCGGCAAAACAATGACGACAGAGTTCGCGACATACGCAGCGGCCACGACGGTCAACCCACACAACATTAGGCATACGCCTGGAGGATCCTCGAGTGGATCAGCGGCCGCGGTTGCCGACTCGATGGTGCCATTGGCATTCGGCACTCAGACTGCCGGATCTGTCATTCGCCCCGCGAGCTTTTGCGGCACCGTTGGTTATAAGCCGAGCTATGGGTGGATTGCTCGGGCCGGCGTCAAGCTCGTCGCGGAGAGTCTCGACACCATTGGTGTCTTTTCACGTTCGGTTGAAGATGCTGCGTTGCTCGTCGGCGCCCTAACTGGCAGAAACGAACTCATCGAGCTACGCGCTGCCGATGGGCCGATCCGCATCGGAATCTGTCGGACGCACGACTGGGCGCGAGCGGATTCGGGAGTCGCTACTGTTCTGACTCGAGCCGAACGGACGCTTGCGGCTGCCGGCGCCGCTACCGTCACAACGGATCTACCGGATGACTTCAGCGCACTCGGCGAGGCGTTCGATGCTATCTACGGTTATGAGATTGCCCAGAGCTTCGCTTACGAATACACCGCCCATCGCAACGACCTGAGCGAGCAGCTTCGCAGCATGCTCGCGAGCGCTGCGACGATTAAGGCAGAAGACTACGATCGTGCCCGCACTGCGGCCGACGAATGCAGGCGCAGATTGACAGATGTATTTGGCCACTGTGACGTGCTGCTTACACCGAGCGCCTGCTCCGAAGCCCCAGCAGGGCTCACAAGCACCGGCAGCCCAGCGCTCAATCGCATTTGGACGTTATTGCATGTGCCATGCATCAACGTGCCAGCAGGTTCAGGGCCACGCGGACTGCCGATCGGACTGCAAGTCATTGGACGTCGCGATGACGACGCGAGGACGCTCGCTGCGGCCGCCTGGATCGCTCGCCAGCTTGCGCCGTTGTCGTCGGGCTGAGTGCGATGCGCATGGAATCCCGTGTCAATCGGCAGAAGATGGACACGAAAAAGGGGCCGGGCATTCATCCCGGCCCCTTGCAACTAAACGCTACTTGAATTGATCGCTTAGAACGAGAAGCGCGCGCCAAAGGTGTAGCGCCGGCCGAGCACGTCGTGCAAACCGGAATTGGTTTGATTCGCGGTTGCGCCAAAGAATCCATAGTTCGCTACGACGGGCGGATCCTCGTCCGTCAGGTTGTTGACCGAACCATAGAGCTCCCACATACCATCGCCGACTTCCATCCCATAGCGCAGACTAAGATCCAGATACGTCACCGAATCGATAGTGTTGTCGTCGATGTTTATGCCCTCGACCTGCAGCACGTCGCGGTAACCGCTATCGACGCGACGCGCCTGCAGGAACGCACCAAACGATCCGTTGCTGTAATTGACGTTCGCGACGATCTTATCTTTCGGCAACTCGAAACCATTCAACTGGCCGGCTCGATCGATCACCGGTGAATTGAAGCCCTGAGTCGAGTTCTCGCTCAGATGGCTCGATATCAAACGAACACCGACGGTCTCACCGCCACCAAACCAGTTGACCGATCGATTGTAGGCGACCTCGAAGTCCACACCGCTGACGTTTGCCTTGGCAACGTTACGCACTGTGGCCTGCACCAAGTTGATCGCGCTCGTCGGATCGCTGGGGTCGATACGGCTTATGCGACCACATAAATCCAGATCTCCCCCGAAACACTGGTCGACCACCTGCTGACTGGTCAGAGACGAAATGGCATCCTCGAGTGAAACCTCATACCAGTCCACTGAAAACGACAACCCATTGGCCCAACTGGGCTGATAGACCGCGCCGATCGTCGTGGTGTCGGCCTCCTCGGGACGTATATTCGGATCGCCGCCGCCGGCGATGAATATATTGTTCTGAACGTTGCCATTGAACGGATCGGTGACCGATCCGGCGCCGCCAGTCTGGTCGTAGCGGTCCGCCAGCGTTCCGGCTCTGACGTCATGCGATCCAGTTGCACGCAGACGCAGCGACTCGGTGATCTGTGAGGCCAGACCGACCTTATAAGCCCACACTCCGCCGGAACCAAAGTAGTCCGCGTGACGCGCGGCGACACTCATGTCGAGCTTGTTGTCCATCAGGAATGGCACGAACAACTCGCCGAACACCTCGGTGACATCCATCTTGCCCCGGATGTTCGGCACTTTCGAGTACTGAATCGCCACGGTATTGTTTACGTCACCACCGGGCTGACCGCGGATTCCCAGTGCCGCGTCGTTCGCAGGTACGTATCGGCCCGTATCCATGTTGCCATCCGGTTCGATCGGTGAGCGAGTGACCTGATTCATTTTGTCTTCTCGCCAGCCCGCACCGAATGCGACCGAAATTGCCCCGACCCGCCGGTTGTCGAAAATTTCGCCGTTCATTGAGAATTCGAACACTTCCTGCTCGATATTCGCGCGGGCAATTTTGGCTTCCTCAGTGATGTAAGTATCGGTAAGCCCGAGGTCGTAGCCGGACTGCGTGTAATAGAGCGGCGTGTTGACCAACTGACCGGGCTCGAATCCCGTCACCCAGTCGATGGCGGTATCCGACATGTTGCCGCGGCCAAAAGGATTCAGCGGCACACAATCCGGATACAGCCCGGACACCAGCGTCACGTTACAGACAGTGGCACCGGTTGTGGGATCGATAACGGCATCATGCGCCATATGGATTCGATCCAACCGAATGCCGCCGATCTGGCTCGCTCGGGTCCTCGTCTTGCCGGACTGGTAGTAGCCATCCACGCGCCATCCGTCAAAAACTCCGCCGCCGTCCAATTCGGCTTCGAAACCAACCGTTTGCTGCGACAGCGTAATGTCTTGTACGGTCGATGCGCCGGCGCGCGCCAGATCCGAGGAGTGGCCAAGGCGGTTGAGCGTGAATGACGCGATGCTGTTGTCGTCCATGACTTGCTGAATTGACGCTGGCAGAAACGCGTTGCCGCTATAAATGGTCATTGGAGAAAACGGCCCCTGGAACTGTCCTGCAAGATTCGTCGACGTCGTCGTCGAATTGCCGTAGATGCCCTGGACGAACAGCGTGAGCTTATCGCTGACGTCATAATCGAGATACAGGAACGTACTGTCGCGAGCATACTCAGGAGCAACGTTCGGTCGGTCCGCGCCGATGAAATCACCACTGCCGGTGCCACCGGCGATTGAATGCGCCAGACCGCTGTAAGCGGGATTGTTGACGAATGGCGTTGCGCCCGTGCCCTCGGAATTGAAGTTCAGCCGGTGCAGCGGCGTGCCCGGCGCGGAAATCAGACCATCGAAAGTCGCTGTGGTCGAAACAACGTAAGGACGCACAAGCGTGCTCGGGCCACTCGGATCGGCATTGTTGACGACACCCCAGGCCTTATACCAGTCGCGGTCTTCGTATGAGAAGACACCGTCTGCTTCGTAGTGATCGCTCGAGAATAAGACATGGAACTTCTCGCCGATCGGAGCACCCAGCGCGAACGACGCCTCCCAGTTTTCGTTGTCGCTGCGACTCGTGACGCCGCCCTGCGCATGGCCGCGCACGCCTTCAAATTCGGTATCGAGGATGAAGTTTGTGACACCGGTAACGGCGTCGGTGCCATATTGAGCCGATGCACCACCGGTGACCGACTCGATGGTTTTAATCATGGCCTCGGGAAAAACATTGATGTCGGTGCCCCCGAAGCGCGTTGATGATACGACACGCCGTCCGTTCAGCAGCACGAGCGTTCTGTTGGTCCCGATGCCGCGCAGATTCAGGTTGCCGGAACCCGGACTCGTGAAAAAGCCGCCCGGATCTTGCGAGGACGTATTGCCGTAGAACAACGGCAGCTGACTCAATGCCTCAATGATATTGCCCGGCGCCATATAGGACAGTTCTTCTGTCGACACGACAGTGACCGGCGTCGGTGCGTTCATTCCGGAGCGCTCAATTCGAGATCCGGTCACGGTGACTTCCTCGAGCTGCGACCCGCTTTGCTGCGCCGTAGCCGCAACGTGCCCCAGACCCAACGCAGTAACGCATGCATAGGCCAACGGCTTGATAACTGAATTCGGTCGATTCGCGACCGGCCTGCCGGCTTGTATTTGTCTTTTCATTGGTCTCCCCCAAGTGCTGTGCACGTATGGCTGTTGAATCAGCCCCCCCCCGGGACCGCACCCCTAAAGCGATCTGGCCGAGATATACACAGAATACGCATTCTTAAAACGGTTTCAAGCTGCAACGGCTAATATGCCCATTATTGTGGCTGGCCGAGCGCGACTCGGCCAAGTGCCGATCGAGGGTAATTAGGCCCTATACTTAAGGCGCTCTAAACGGGGAAGAAAAATCCGCAACGCACTAGACATCTTGCTCGTACTGATGGTTTTTTCAGCGACCAATACGGCTGCTGCACAGGGCAATCCTTTCGAAACCGATGCCGCCGCCATTCGGGCCGGCCGAGATCTCTTTGGACACGGCTGCGCCGACTGCCATGGACCCGATGCCAAGGGCAATACCGGCCCCGATCTAACTCAAATTTGGGCGCGGGGCGGCACTGATGCGCGAGTGTTCACCACCATTCGCACCGGCGTCGAAGGCAGCATCATGCCGGCAAGTTTCGCAGCCGAAGATGAGATCTGG
Source organism: Rhodospirillales bacterium (assembly GCA_024640665.1). Classification (GTDB taxonomy): domain Bacteria; phylum Pseudomonadota; class Gammaproteobacteria; order Steroidobacterales; family Rariloculaceae; genus JAHEEO01. The sequence continues at coordinate 8,640 of JAHEEO010000097.1, forward strand.
GCGGTAGTCGCCTATTTGCGGGATATCAGCACTGTACCGCCGTTCGAAAACCCCACCGGTGACGCTGAAAGAGGCCGGATATTGTTTGCTCAAAAATGCAGCAACTGTCATCGCGTGGGAAATGCAGGTGGTGTCGTTGGACCCGACCTTGCCAATATTGCGCTGGTCCGGTCCCGCGAAGCATTGGTGAGCGCGCTCAGCTCACCGAGCGAAAACATCGCGGCGAAATACCGCAGCGCCGTACTCGAAACAAGCGAGCATGGCCGCGTAGAAGGCGTAATCAAGAGCGAGGATGTCTTCTCAATACAAATCATGGATACCACTGGAAGATTACGCGCGTTTTTGAAGACGGAGCTGAACGAAATCTCTAAATCGAGTGACTCTCTAATGCCGAAATTTTCACCTGAGGAAATGGATCCGGGTTCGTTCGATGACGTACTCGCGTATCTGAGCACGTTGCGTGCAGACACACGCTTGGAAGGACAATAATGGGCGTGCTACCGGGCATGCACAAACGATTCAGCCTGCGCTGTTGCGCCGCAGCCGCTGGAGTGAGCTTCGCAATATATGCACAAACAGCCATGGCGCAAAGCCCGGATGCAGCGGGTGTTGACGCAGCCGGCGTAAGCAGTGCAGCCATCGAAATGGGACTCCAAGAGCCCGACCAATGGTTAACCTATTCAGGAGACTATTCCGGACAACGGCATAGCCCCCTGACGCAAGTTACGCCAGACAACGTTCAGAACCTGCGTTCGGTTTGGACCTTCCAAACAGGCACGTTTGCACGAGGCCGCGGTTTCGAGACAACGCCGCTCCTTTATGACGGCGTGCTGTACGTTACCGGTTCCAATAATTTAGCATGGGCGCTGGATGCCGTGACCGGGCGAACATTTTGGGAGTACCGGCGAGATTTGCCGGACGACCTTACTTATGGCGCTATCGCCCCCGTCAATCGCGGGTTTGCGATCCTGGGCAATCGATTGTTCATGGTCACGCTCGACGCCCACTTGCTCGCTTTCGATCGTCGCACCGGCGAAATCTTGTGGGATGTGGAATTGGCCGACTACCGCATCGGCTATTCCGCAACATTAGCCCCGCTGATCGTCGAGGACAAAGTCGTCGTCGGGATTTCCGGCGGCGAATATGCAACGCGTGGCTTTATCGACGCGTACGATCCTGCAACGGGAAATCGGCAATGGCGATTCAATACGATCCCTGTGCCTGGTGAAACTGGCAGCGAAACCTGGTCGAACCAGGCTTTGATGGCCGGCGGTGGCAGCTGGATGACCGGCAGTTACGACCCCGATCTCGGGCTGCTTTATTGGGGCATTGGCAACCCGAATCCCGACTTTTACGGCGCGGATAGGGAGGGGGACAATCTCTATACGAATTCGTTGGTCGCACTCGAAAGCGCGACAGGCGAATTGCGTTGGCACTATCAATTTACGCCACATGACACACACGATTGGGATTCCAATCACGTTCCAGTACTGGCTGATATTCAATTCGGCGAGGCGCAGCGCCAGGTGGTGATGTTAGCGAATCGCAATGGCTTCTTTTATGTGCTCGACCGGGAAACCGGCGAGCTGTTGCTGGGCAAACCATTTACCGACACAACGTGGGCGCGCGAGATCGGCGCGGATGGTCGACCCATCGTGTTGAACGAGGACGGCAGTGGCGGATGCTTGCCTGATCAATGGGGTGGCACAAATTTCATGCCGCCGTCGTTCGACCCTGAGCTGAACCTGTTCATCGTCGCGGCGCGGGAAACTTGCGCGAGATTTGTGCCGCAAGCGCCTGTCCATGCGCCGGGTCGTTATCTGCCGGGCGGGACTGTTTGGATAGACCGGGATCAGGCGTTTGGCGCTGTGCGCGCCCTGGATGTTGCAACGGGTGCTGTGCGTTGGGAATACCGCTATCCGACACCGACAATGGCTGGCGTGACCACTACCGCATCAGGCATCACATTCACCGGCGATAACGAAGGCAATTTCATCGCGCTGGATTCGCGCGACGGCGTTTACCTTTGGCATTATCAGACCGGCGCTCCTATATGGGGAACGGCTGCAATGACCTATACGCTCGGCGGGCGCCAATTTGTACTTATTCCTTCAGGCGCAGCGCTGTTCGCGTTCGCATTGGATAGCGACCGAATCAACCAGCCGTAACAGCTGCTCCGGCAGTCAAAGCATTTAATCGAGCAGCCCCCGCGGGCGCGAGTATTCCGGCACGTCGAGATTCTGCGC
>JAHEEO010000279.1 GCA_024640665.1 Rhodospirillales bacterium
GGGCTTGTCTTTGCCCTGGTTATCATGGGCCGCGTATGGTGGATTCGGAGAAAGCTTGGAAAATTCGTTGCTGGTCAGGCACCCGGGGTTGACCCAGGCGCCGGCGTATTTGGCGGAGGATTTTCGGGGCGTTCCGCGTCTTCCAGTCAGAGCCGTGTTATCGACGTCGAGTACACGGTAGTTGAGGAATCCAATTCGGATTCGAGTGCTGATGGCAATGTCGACACAAAGCCGAAGCCAAAGCAGAATCCCAATGACGCGTTGGGCAGTAACGATGACGCACCGAGACGCTAGTTAAGATGGCACAGAAACCCAAACTGACTCGAAAAGAACGCCGGCGCCGTCGGCGCCATATGGCGTTGTCGATTGCGGGATATGTTGTCGTTGCCATGGGCTTGTCCTGGTTTTTCGAATCTCAGGCTACTACAACCATACTTTTTGTTCGGCATGCCGATGTCGAAGTCAGCGCTCAAGGTGACGATCCTGCGCTCAGCTTCGACGGGCGCGGGCGTGCAGAAGAATTGGCTGACTTTGTGCAAGACATCGATGTCGTTGCAGGCGTTGATGCGATCTATGCAAGTGAATTCAAACGCACGCAGCAAACGGCCGATGCCGTAGCGCGGCGGCTGGAGTTGGAAGTCTCTTTAGCAAACCCATACGAGACAGAGTCTTTCATGTCGGATGTGCTGCGCGAGCACAAAGGCGAAATTGTCTTGGTGGTCACTCACGCCGATACAATCGCACCTCTGATTGAGGAGTTGCACGGTAGCAAGAATGTACCTGAGATCGGCGCTAACGAATATGACAATTTTTATATCGTTACGATTCCGTGGTTTGGCAAAGTTAAAACTTTGCGATTGCACTACGGAGACCGTGCTTCAGACGACACTTCCTTAGTCACGCATACCGCGCCGCTCTAACTGCCTTCTTGCGTGCAGTCACGCGAACGGATTCTCGATCAGATCACCCACGTCGTTCATCGCCGGATACGCGAGTCCGCGGTCCTGGCAGCGTTGCGCGATATTCGGGTGTGCCCATTCGAACAGTTTCTTCTGATAAACCTCATCGGGAATTCTACAGACGTCGTACATACCCGCTGCGCGGCGCTGACGTTCCGCCTCAAATAGGATGACCGCGGTTGCCACCGATACATTGAGTGACTCGACGAGTCCGTGCATCGGCACGGCAATCGCCACATCGGCAAGCGAGCGGGAGTCGTCGCTGGGTCCGTCGAGTTCCGCTCCCATCACGATCGCCAGCTTCTCGGTGTAGTCCACGTCGCGGTAGTCGACCGCTTCGTCTCGGGTGTCGGCAATTGCCAGCCGCCAACCATCTGCGCGCAACTGCGCGAGGCCGCCGGCGCTCGACTCATGCACCACCACATCAACCCATCGCTTCGATCCGCCGGCCAGCATGTGGTGTTGGCGTATGTCACCGTCGATTGAAACTGCATGCAAGTGGCTTAGGCCAACCGCATCGCAAGTGCGTAGAATTGCAGAGATGTTATGCGGCTTGTGAACACCGTCGGCGAAGACAGTCAGGTCGGGCTGTCGCTGGTTCAACACAGCTCGAAGCTTCGCGAATCGCTGCGGCGTCATGAAAGGAGAGACGAATGGTTCAGGACGAGATTAGCGTTAGTACGCGGGGTCGCGGCACTTATGACGTGACTGATGCAGTGCGGTGCATTGTCGAAGACAACGGTGTCGCTATCGGACTTTGTCATTTGTTTGTTCAGCATACGAGCGCGTCGATCATTCTTTGCGAGAACGCGGATCCTGATGTGCGCCGCGATCTCGAAACGTTCATGGCAGACTTGGCGCCCGATGGCGACTCGCGGTTCGTCCATACGATGGAGGGTCCCGATGATATGCCTGCACATGTCCGCACGGTGTTGACGCAGTCGCAGTTGTCGATTCCGATTCGTGATCACCATTTGGCTTTGGGTACTTGGCAGGGAATTTATCTTTGGGAGCATCGTGCGGCAGCGCATAAGAGAAACATTATCGTGACAGTACAGTCTTAAGCAGTCTCGATGGCGTGGTGCAGTGCCTATGCCTATGCCTATGCCTATGCTGACGCGGGGCTCGCTGCATGCGCGGTAGCGATGACTTTTTGCACAAAGGCCTCGTGACGCGAGATACGCAGATCCGCAACCAGTGCGTCTTCGATGTAGCCATTCTGGCCAATTAAATAAGTTGCCCGGCGAATGCCTATGCCCATTGGGCCTTCAGCGCCATATAGATAAGCGATGTCTTTTTCCGGGTCTGCCAGCAATGTGTAAGGCAACGCATGCTTGGTTCGGAAAGCGTCGTGCTTTTCAGGTTTGTCTGGACTGATTCCGACCACTCTAATGCCGAGTTGCTGCAGTTCCGAATGGAAGTCGCGCAGCATGCACGCTTCGCGCGTGCACAGTGGTGTGAAATCTCCGGGGTAGAAGAACAAAACCAGCGGCCCATTTGAAAGCAGTTCGGCAAGCGAGACGAGCTGGTTGTCTTGGTCGCGTAATGCGAATTCTGGGGCGAGTTGTCCGCGTCGGAGCATAAGTGTGTTTCTCGTCCATCCAGGTGGCGTCAAAAGCGCCGCCCAGCGCGATGGTGTTTAGTGACTATGCCGTGCGAACAGATTCTCGACGGATGTTGGCAAGGCTTGTCGCGCCCATCTGCTGCATCACTATTCGCAGTTCCCGCGTGAGCAGGTCGAGCACTTTCTCAACACCCGGTTGGCCGAAGGCGCCAAGTCCCCACAGATATGGCCTGCCGATGCAAATGGCATCCGCACCCAGTGCGAGTGCTTTGAACACATCGGTGCCGCGGCGGAAACCGCTGTCGATGACAACGGGTACACGTCCGGCCACGAGTTCTACGATTTCTGGCAGCGCTTCAATGGTGCTTCGATTGTCGCTGGATGACCGACCGCCATGATTAGACACGATAATGCCGTCGGCACCGTGCTCGAGGCACAAGTTGGCGTCTTCTGCAGTAACGATACCTTTGACAAGCACCTGCATCGATGTGGCATCTTTGAGGCGGTCCACGTAGTCCCAGGTAAGCCCGCCGATACCCATGCCGACTTGCGACATATCGATGCCGTTGAACATCGGTTTCGGACCCCA
>JAHEEO010000098.1 GCA_024640665.1 Rhodospirillales bacterium
TTGTGAAGTGCATGAAGACCTGGAGACAGTGCTGGCTCAGTCCGATTCCACCGATTGAAGCTGCGGCAGACCGCGACATTTCGTGGGCCCACGATATTTCGCGTGTGAGAAGGACCCATCTCGGCTTTTCTCGCGCATCTCCATTTCGATGACAATCTACCAACCCACTGTTTTAACAGGTATTCTTTATGGATTCGGAATGCCGTGAAGCCAGATACTTGAACTGGCATGTATCCTGCAATGCAATCCCATTGTTGGAATTAAATGTTAGGTACGCTTATGAGCAACTCTGGCGACTTCGATGCCACTTTCGAGGTTTTTGAGACGATTCGGCGCGAGATGATCACAATCATTGCGCATTGCTCCTTCCATCGCAGCATTCTCCAAGACATCGTGCTGCGCGCTGCCGAGAAATCTCCAGAGCCCATTGAGACACTGGAAAAGTGGGAAAAACAATCGCTCAGCAGTATTGAACGGCTGCGTTTCAGCGACTTGAACAAACGCGACAAGACCTTGGCGAACGCCGTTTATGAAGAGGCTGCCCGCACGGCTGAGACGTTTTGGAGAGTCTTGATGTCGCAGGCGAAACTGCGTCCGGCGCCCGCTCGAGACAGCAGCGGCGCCGCACCGAGCGATCCGGGTTACGGTTCATACGATGAATCCGATTCCCAAACCCACCCGCACTCGGGTATCAGCTAGCTCCCACCACAAGCCCCGCTGATAACGCCGGCGATTCCGGCCTGACAGGCCGTGACCCGGCGCACACTCTGTACGGTCGTTTCTGCTGATATTTGCCTTGTTCGCCAACGGCAGCGCTGTTAGCGTGGCACGCAATTGCTACAACACCGGCTGAATCAGCGAGTTATCGTGATCAGCTCAGGAGAATTCACTGTGAAAAAACCAATGCTTATTGCCCTTTTGACCGTCCTTTCGGTCTGCTCGACGACTGGGAACGCGGCGAACCCCCTTTTCGGTGAAGTCGATCTGGATACCGCTACTCGCACAGAAAAGAACGCCGGCGTCTGGCTCAATGGCCAGTATCTCGGCTATGTTCGTGATCTGAAGGGCAAATCGAAACTGGTTTTGCCGCCCGGAGAACACAATCTCCTGTTCAAGCTCATCGGCTTTAAAGACCTCGCCCGGCATGTCATTGTCGAACCCGGACAGAAAATTGAGCTCATCGTCAGTCTTGCGCCAGACAACGACTTGGTGTTTCCCGACGAAGCCGAGTTGGCCGAGTTGAAACTAGAGGTACAACCTGAGGAAGCGGCTGTTTTCGTCAACGATGTTTACGCCGGATATGTCGACCAATTCAATGGCCGCCGCGGTATGCAGATGGGTCCTGGTGTGTACGATATCCGTATCGCGCTGCCCGGTTACAACGCATTTGAAACTGCCATCACCATTGTTGCCAATCAGGCGTATGAGATCAAAACGACGCTGCCGCGCGCCAGTATCGTTAACCAATCGCGTGGCCTGAGCGTCTCGCAGCTCGCGGAGTAACTCAGTAACTCAGGGACCTGACTCGTCGGGCTGCCGCGTCCAGCCCCATACGCGACCGCCGGACAAGAGCTTTGCAGCCCGCAGGAGCTCACCGCCAAGCGTCTATCAAAACGGTGTTAGTACAGCGTCCACCGATCATCTTCCAAGCGCCCTGCGTTTCACCGCCCGCGACGACAATCGTAATATCTTCGGGCTGATACATATTGATGAGATCGCCCGGCGCTGCCTTTAATCGGGTAGCGTGCGGTTCGACGCCAGCCACCGCCAGCGGGTGCAGCAAGGTCTTAACCCACTGATTGTCCCAGTACTCTCGCGCGGAAACTTTGGCATTGTCGGCGCACCATTGCGCTAACGATTCTTTAGTGTCGAATCCCAGCTCCACGAAGCCACGCGCTACGATGGGATCGAACACCAATACCGGCGGCAAATAGTGCTCAGCTGCCGCAAAGGAATGCAAGAATTTCTCTTTCCAGGTATCGCGGGGTCCGTACCCGGCATGTGTGTACCAGCCACCGAAGAAAACACTGGCCGTGCTATCCGTTGACTGGAAGCCTTTTTGCACATGCAACGGAGCCCAGGGACTGCGTTCCTCAGCTTCTGCAAATGTCGCGCTATAGTTATACCAATTACCCAAAGTACCCATGTAGGTGTCGCCAGGCACGGAGCCGCCCTGCAAATTCTGCGACAGCAAATTGTAGGCCCGCCCTATGGTTGCATTGGCGTGGTTATATGGCCCCATGGCACCGACACCGTCGCCCATGCCGATCTCTTTGCGGATCGGACCGTTAACAACCGCCATAACCGAGAACGAATTGGTGCTGCTTGAACGCGCGGTCTGACCACTTGCGGCAAGTGCGAGTATCACCGGAAAATACTCAGGCCTCGCGCCCGCCATTACGGCGTTTACAGCCACTTTCTCGACGGTGAATTCCCAGTATTCCCGGAACATCGTGGGCCGCAGTTTGCCCACAACCTTATCGGCAGGATGACTGGTACCTGCCAGCATCTGCGCGACACGTTCTTCGGTCGGCAAAATAATGGGCAGGTTGTCAGTCCAGTGATTGTCGATGAACAACTGTCGCAAGTTGTCTTCAGTGTCCGGCTCAACGAGGCGTGGCGTTGTGCGCTCGAAAGAAACGCCCTTTAGGTCGCCTTCGTCGAGCGGTTTAGTGAGCCCCTCGATAAGCTCCTGCATAAAGGGACGCTTACTTATCGGATCGGCGCCCTCGATATAGCTGCGAAGTTGCTCGGGCGTGCGGTCAACAATAGGTTGCGGCACGAAGGCTTGTCGCGTTGTTGGCATGCCGTTGGCAAGCGCGACTGACCGCACGAGTCTCGCAAACACGTGAGTGTGGACGGCGACTGTCGGCACACCGGCTTCCTCCAGCGCCATCGCAAGCCCAACGACCGTTGGGCTACAGGTGCTTCACAATCCGACGCCGAGTATTGCCGCGTCGCCATCGGCAGCGATGGCCGCTCGCATGTCGGGGTCGTCTACCCAGCTTTCTCTGGGCTTAATGTGCTTGAGCTGAACACCGGGCAAGTGTTCTTCGAACCAGTGCTGCAATTGCTCCAAGAACACTTCAGAATTGTCGAACAGGCAGTCGACGAGATATACGAGCTTGCCATCGAGCTTATCGAGGCGCGCCGCAAGACGCTTGCCAGTAACTTTTGGAGGATAACCACGCGGATCGTGCACGGTTAGTAAATCGGCCATGCGGGCCTCCCTGGATTAGTCATTATTTCTTTACTTCTTTGCGAGGTAAGCATCCGCTGCCAACGCAGCCTGCATACCTTCACCCGCAGCCGCGGCGGCACGGCCGGCCGAGCCTGAGCGCACTGTCCCCGCCGCAAAAATGCCCACAGAATTCGTTTGGAGCTCACCATCAGTCACGATATGACCAGTTTCGGATAACGCCAACAAACCCTGCAGATAACTTGTGATGGGCGAAAGCCCAATGTATACGAAAACGCCGTCTGCCTCTAGGTCTACGCAACGCTCGCCGGCCTTTGCTCGCAAGCGAACGCCAGTCACAGCATCCTCGCCAAGAATCGCTTCGATAGTACTGTCTGGGAATAAACTAATGCGCGGCGTCTTTTCGACCCGTGAGCGAAAGGCCTGTTGAGCGGTGAGTTCCGGCGTATCAAAAACCATTGCCACGGACACGGCATGCTCGGCTAGAACGAGCGCCTCCTGCGCAGCCGAATCGCCGCCGCCGGCAACCACGACGGGTTTGTTGCGCAGCAGTGGCGCGTCGCAGCTCGCACAGTGGCTTACACCATGCCCGCGGAGCTTCGTTTCCCCTGGCACCTCGAGCGCCTTCAGTGCCGTTCCAGTCGCCAGTATGACGCTGTCAGCCAGGTAATCACCGCTGGGTGATTGCACATGCCACTTACCATCACGATTTTGCATCGACGTCGCTTCGGCCATGGAAAATTCAGCGCCGGCATCAGCCGCTTGCCCTTGCACGATAGGACATAAATCATAACCAGGGACGCCTTCGGGAAAGCCCGGATATCCTTCGATTAGTTCAATACTGAGCAGGTGTCCACCGAGTGAGGTACCGGTCAATACGTGTGTCCGGCGCCCCAACCGAGCGGCACATAACGCTGCGCTTAATCCAGCGATGCCGCCGCCTATTACTAAAACTTCTGATTCAGTCTCCAAAATGCTCTGTCCTTGGGATGTCGCTATGAAGGTGTTCCGGCGGGCAAGGTTAACTGCTATCGCCCGGCAAATAAACTTGCTCTAGTCGATGGCATAGAATGGCAGCCATGAGTTCAGAGAAAAGCATACTAAACGAGCAACTGAGGCAACTGCCGTCCGTTGATCAATGGATAAAATCGCCACCAGGCCATGCACTGTGCCAAGCCTACTCACGCGATACGGTGCTTGAGGCCGTGCGGGCAGAATTAATCGATCAACGCAATCAAGTTCTGTCCGAGTCACATCAACTTCCAAGCTTCGACAACGAAGCTTTCGAGCGCTGCGTCCGCAATCGTGTCTGTGCCTTGCACAGATTACCGTTACAGAAGGTCATTAATGCAACGGGCATCATTTTGCATACCAACCTAGGCCGTGCTCCGCTCGCGCCTGCTGCATTGCAGGCAATTGTTACCGTCGCTGCCGGATACACTAATCTCGAACTCAACCTAAATACCGGTAAACGCGGCTCACGAAATGACCATACCGAAACTCTGCTGCGCGAACTCAGCGGAGCGGAAGCTGCAATGGTCGTCAACAACTGTGCGGCAGCGATTTTGCTGGTACTGTCGTGCATCGCCAAGAAGCGTAAGACCATTATCTCCAGAGGCGAGCTAATCGAAATCGGCGGCTCATTTCGAATGCCAGATGTCATCGCAGAGAGCGATTCGCTGATGATCGAGGTTGGCACAAGCAATCGGACGACGCTCAGCGACTACGAGAACGCGATCGACAGCGAAACCTCGATTTTGCTCGCCAGCCATCCCAGCAATTACCGAATCGTAGGTTTTACCGACAAGCCTTCGCTTGCCGAGCTATCTGCGCTCGCGCATAAACATGACTGTCTCAGCGTTCTCGATCTCGGCAGCGGCTGTCTCGCTGACCTGACTAAGGTTGGAATTTCAGGCGAACCTTCGGTTGCAGATTGCGTGAAAAGCGGTATCGATCTCATCACTTTTAGCGGCGACAAGATGCTAGGCGGCCCACAAGCCGGGATCATCGTCGGTAAACGCGCACTCATCGAGAAGCTGCGCAGCAGCCCATTGGCCCGCGCCATGCGAATCGACAAACTCTCGCTGGCAGCATTGCTCGCTACATTACGGCTTTACAAATCACCACACGATCCGTTTACCGACGTCCCGGTCTTACGGATGCTGAAGGAAACAAACGATCACGTTGCAGACCGCAGTAAGGCACTGATCGATCAACTGGGCAGCAGCAAGGGAATGCAGAGCGAAATGGTGGATTCAATTGCCTATATGGGCGGGGGTTCTTTGCCTCAATATGATATTTCCAGCAAAGCGGTGCGAGTATCTATTGCCAACCGGTCCGCTGCAGCGATTGCAGAACAGCTGCGACTCGGCACACCGTCCATCATGACGCGAGTCAAGGATAATGCGCTGCTAATCGACTTGCGAACCGTTCAAGAAGACGAAACAAAACAACTCGTCAATGCTCTGCGAAGCTGTATAAGATAAATTGACCAGATCGAGGCGGCGAGTCAGCACAATCTAATGTGCGCAATTTCAAGGTCCCGTTCTTCGGTTGTGGGATCAACAGCACTGACAACGCTGCCAATAACCGCTGCCAACGAGTACCCGTTGGCTCTAAGTTCGTCAACACATGCCGCTGCGCGATCGGCTGGTACACCGCCTACCAAACCGCCAGCCGTCTGCGGGTCGAACAAAATAGCACTGTTAACGGGGCGAATCGCGCCTGCGCGTGTGCCTTCGGTTGACCCGGCGATTGCATTGTCAGCGGACAGCCACGGCATCGCAGCGCGCTGATTGGCAGCATGCAAACTCGAATACCAACCACTCGCCAGCGCATCTAGCGCGCCTGGCAGTAGAGGTAACGAATCGGCAAAAAGCTCGAGTGCAAGCTTCGAATCACGGATCATTTCGGCAAGATGCCCAACTAAACCAAAGCCAGTGACGTCTGTTACGGCACTAGCACCGTGCGTCCTCAGTATTGTGCTGGCTGCGCGGTTCGATAGCCGCATTGTCTCAATTGCGGTGGCTATCGCGCTGCCATGGGCCTGCCCACGCATATGTGCGGCAAATAAACAGCCGGTCCCGAGCGGCTTTGTAATGATCAATTTGTCGCCTGCCCGAAGCCCTCGCTTTCCGAGCACTTGTTGGCCATCAATCAGACCGGTCACTGAAAACCCAAGTGAAATTTCACTTCCCTCACTCGTATGCCCGCCAACTAATTGCGCGCCGGCCGCCGATAGCATCTGGACTGCCCCCGCGAGCATTTGATGCAGCTCACTCACCAATTTCGCCTCCGGCCAAACCGGTAATGCGACAATCGCCAGTGCAGTCTGCGGCTCAGCACCCATCGCATAGAGATCATTGAGACAGTGGTTCGCGGCTATCGCGCCAAATACGAACGGATCATCAACGATCGGTCTAAATGCATCGACCGAAAGGGCCACCAAACGATCTTGTGGTACCGCAACAATTGCTGCGTCATCTCGGGACATCATGTCGGAACGGACATCGTGTCGTCGCTCGATTTTCAAAGGGCGCAAAGCTTGACTCAAAGCATCGGCACCCAGCTTGCCGCCACACCCCCCACAGCGCATGCCATCTGCGACGGCACTCTTGGGCATTAAGGCTGCAAAAGACACTGGAAGCCGGCGATCCGGCTCCGGCCGCATGGCGCCGTCCGGCGTGAATCGGTGCATAAATCGCTGATCAATTCTATCTTTCCAGCGCCAAACCCATTGACCTTCGGCAGACCATCGCCCGCGGGATGCGATAGCGTAGCGGTTGCCGGTACTGATCAGGCTCAAGAATCGACGCTGTGGTTTGAAAGCCTTAAGGGGCTCACCCAACGCCGCACGGCGCAAATTCTCTGCCAATGGCATGCCTTGACGCACCGCAAAAACACCGGCCTTCGGGCGAGGCTGAGTGACGCTGGTCGCGACATCCCCCACTGCGAACACACATGGATGCGACGTGCTTTGCAAGTACTCGTTGATCGTAATGAAGCCGTGTTCGTCCGAATCAAGACCGGACTCTGCAAGCCAGCTTGCGGCCGCAGCTTGCGTTACCCACAAGACTGCATCGCATTCAATATTGCCGCCGGCTGCCGTAGTTACACCGCTCTCACTGCGCTGTGTCACCCGCGTGTCCGTCGTAAGCCGAATGCCGCGCTCATTCAAGATGCGACGCAGCCGGCGCCGAACGCCCGCATTGTGCATCTCCAGGATGTCGCCACCTGCTGTGACAATTTCAAGCTTGGGCGGCAGCGCCAATGCGCGAAACCGGAATTGGGTTGCCAGCGCTAACTCGACGCCGGCCGCACCGCCGCCCACAACACAGACTTTCAGCTGCTCAGAGGCCCCTTCGATTTGCGCCTCCAGGCGACGCCATTTATCGAGGAATTGATCGATTGGCTTGGCGACCAGCACAGCGGGATCATCTTGTATGGGTTTGCTAGCAACCTGGGGCGTCGATCCCGTGTTTAAAGACAGTACGTCAAACGGCAGCGGTGGCCGCCGTTCGAACTGCACCGCGCGACCAGTTAGATTGAGACCGGATACCTCCGCGTTTATGAAACGGACACCGCACGATGCACTCAAGGCCATTAAGTCAATATAGGCATGCGTACTTTGATAGTGGCCTGCAACAACGCCGGGCAGCATGCCTGAATACGGAGACTGATAGCTGCGGCTAACTAGGGTTACTCGCAAGCCGGCGACTGGCGCCATTGCGAACGCTTTCAATACCGAGACATGGCTATGACCCCCGCCGACTAGAACGAGGTCTTTGACGACCGGCGGAGCTAGCACGAGTCTCTGCTCAGTGCGACATCGAATAGATGACGTAATTGACGGCGAAACGATATGCGAGTGCCGTCATTGGTTCGGGATAGTAAGGATCGTCTGCGTGCTCCCATGCATCACCAAGATCCATGTTGAAATTGATTGCGACCATAAGTCGGCCGTCGTCGCCGTAGATACCTCGCCAATGCGGGGTCGTGCCGCCCTTCTCCCAGGTGATGCCGCTGCGCGCCGCATAAGCACCGGGAATCTGGATGCGCTGGTCTAGATCGTACAAAACATGCAGCAACGTATCGTCTTCAGGTATTTCTATAATGGCGCGATCCGGGAAAACGCGCACCATCGATTCGTAAAAAGCGCGCCACTCGAACTCACCCCAGAAGTCATCCACCATCAAGAAGCCGCCGCGTAACAGGTATTCACGCAACCGCGCGGCCTGCAGATCGTCCAAATACCAATTGCCGACCTCGACGGCATACAGCCATGGGTAGTTCATGAGTTCGTCGTCATCTAAAGAGACAATTCGACCCTGCTGAGCGGTTGCAACTCGGGTCAGCCGACTTAAGCCCTGCAGCAAATGCACTTCGGCCTCGGGAAAGTCTGTGGTCCAAGCACTGCGAAATCCGCCTCTGCGCCCGAACCCATTGCTGGAATAGGCCAACCGAGTGAAATAGAACTCACTCTCATAGGCTTCCATGCCGCCTTCTGCATATACCTGGCCGTGCGCAGCGCCAGTCAACAGCAGCGCACTTAGACAACATGTTAGAACCGCCGACCCGATTCGGCTGGCTTGCGTATGCGCAATCAAACAGCGGAGTGAGACTCCTGCCCACAACAACGGTTTGCCGCAAACCCGCGTCAATGCGCACCAGCCTGTTTCATCTTAAAGGCAGCACTAGTCGCGACCCCCTCAACCAGAGCAGAAAAGCGATAGTCGTCCTTTTCGGCTGCAGCCACTATCCCACGGACTGTCGGCATATCTTCAGGCTCCAGGCCCCGTCCCAATGCATAGATCATCAGCTTTTCGGTTGCGACACCAACAAATCGTTCGGGCGTGCGCAGCAATATCTGGCGCAGTTCTTCCGGACCATTAAAAACCGTGCCATCGATCATTTGACCGGAAGCATCGACGACACCACCAGGCTCCTTTTCGCGCCAACGTCCCACAGCATCGAAAGACTCGAGTCCCAATCCAAGCGGATCCATGATGTCGTGACACGATGCACATACCGGGTTCTCTCTGTGTTCCGCGAGACGTTCTCTTACCGACCGCGCTTCCTGACCCGCTTCATTTTCCGCGAGCGCAGGCACATTCGGCGGCGGTGTTGGGGCCGGTGTGCCGATCACATTCTCCAAGATCCACTTGCCGCGCAGAACCGGCGAGGTGCGATTCGGATAAGAGGTCACGGTTAATATACTGCCGTGTCCCAAAAGGCCCTTGCGGCGCCCATCCGGCAGTTCGACGCGCCGAAAATGGCTGCCATATATTCCGGGAACATCGTAGTGTTCGGCGAGCCGCTCGTTGAGGAAAGTGTAGTCGGCGTTGATTAGATTCAGCACGCTGGTATTCCGCGTAATGACATCTTCAAACAGTAGTTCCGACTCGCGCCTCAATGCGCTTCTCAAGTTTTCGTCAAAGTCAGGAAACGTGTCGATATCCGGCCTAGCGCTTTGCAGATTCCTCAAAAACAGCCACTGCCCAGCAAAATTATCAACCAGTGCCGTCGCCTTTGCATCGGCCAACATGCGGCGAATCTGCCGAGAATACTCTTCGGGCTGAGAAAGAACTCCGCGTTCTGCTAAAGACAACAATTCCTCATCGGGAATACTGCTCCAAAGAAAAAATGACAACCGCGATGCCAAAGCGATATCGCTGAGAGGATAAACTTCTCCAGGCAAGGCTTCATTAGAATCAGCTTCTTCGCGAAAAATAAATGCGGGACTAGCAAGAATGACTCGCAGAGCGTTTTGAATGCCAGCCTCAAACCCGCGCTGCTGGCTGGCCCGCTGATATGCTGCCATCAAAAGCGATTGATCGTCTTCCGTCACCGGTCGACGATAAGCGCGGCGTGCCAGTGCCGTTATGATTTCTTCTGCGCAAGCTTCAGCATCAACATTGGCTTGTGGCATACAACTGAAAATTCGGCGCCGGCTTTCTGTGTCACCAGGACCGGTCGCATCAAATGGACCACGCAGATTTACATAGTCGACGACCGGCAGACCGTTCATATTCTGCAAGTCCAGGTCGCGGGTGTGCAACTGCAGCGGCTCGTGAGTTTGCGCAGAGTTGCGGCGCACAAAAGCAACACTGACATCATGTGCTCCGGCCGGCACGAAGATGCGCGTTCTCAGTCGCTCGTCAATCGTGTCAGCAGCCGCCGAGAAATTTGCGTCTGACATTTCATTGTCAGCTTCGCCGCCAACTTGCTCGAAAAATGCACGCTCTCCATCTATCGCAATTTCGAGCTGGTGCGGCCACTCGAGTCCCGTCATGTATCCGACGATATTGCGCCTCAAGAACACGCTGAATTCATAGTAAGCATCCAGAGGGAATTGATGCTTGATCAAAATACCGCCCCGCGTGCCCAGTGGTAGATCGCCGTTATGGTCGGACTGTGCCAAGTCAGGCGGCGCGCGAAAGATTCGACTCACATTGGGTGTTTCGGGATCGCCGACAGCAAGCGCCGCAACAACAGACGAAGCCGATAGATATTGCTCGAGCAACGACGGCGACACGCGCAGAATTTCCGCGATGTTGTCGAAGCCGTATCCCTCATCGTCGGCCGGCAAAAATTCTGCCGGATCAATCTCAATACCGAGCAAATCACGT
>JAHEEO010000099.1 GCA_024640665.1 Rhodospirillales bacterium
CAGTCGCGATCTTATTTCCGGTTACGGTGAGATTTGGTCGGCGCGGCTTCTGACTGCCGTGCTCGAAGCTGCCGTTGGCGACAAACGCAAAGTTACCTTTGTAAATGCTCGTGATGTGCTCGTTGTTGAGCCAGGCGAGATGGGTCCGATAGTTGTCTGGGATCAAACCCGTCCGCGCTTGGAAAAAGTGCTCGGCAAAGACTACGAAGGGCTTGCCGTCATTACCGGTTATGTGGCAACGGATCGGGAAGGCCTGCCGGCTACTTTGGGCCGCAACGGCAGCGATTATTCCGCTTCCATTTTTGCAGCCTTGCTTGAAGCTGACGAATTGACGATCTGGACTGATGTCGACGGAGTCATGAGTGGCGATCCACGCCGTGTCCCTGAAGCGACGGTCATTGAAGAAGTCAGTTACAACGAGGCTATGGAATTGGCCTATTTCGGCGCCAAGGTCATTCACCCGCAAACTATGGCGCCAGTGGTGGCTCAGGGTATTCCGATCATTATTCGAAATACTTTCAATCCTGCGTTTCCCGGCACTCGTATCACGGCGGCTCACACCGATCGCCGCGCCGTCGTAAAAGGAATCAGCGGCGTCGATGGGGTTGCTTTGATCAACTTGGAAGGCGCCGGCATGATCGGTGTCCCTGGTACGGCCGACCGCTTATTCGGCGCTCTGCGGGATGCCGGTATATCCGTGATGTTGATATCGCAAGGCAGTTCAGAGCATTCGATCTGTTTTGCCGTAGACGATCATGCAGCGGAAAAGGTCAAGGCAGTCGTCGAACGCGCTTTTGCGATCGAGTTAGGGCAGGGGCAGGTTCAACGCGTCGAAGTGACTCGCAATTGCGGCATTATTGCCGTGGTTGGTGACGGTATGTCAGGCATTCCTGGCAGTGCCGGCAAGTTCTTTCGCACACTTGGCAGCGCCGGCATCAACGTGCGCGCAATTGCGCAGGGTGCCTCGGAAAGAAATATTTCCGCGGTCATCGATGCCAGTGACATGACGCGCGCCTTGAGAACAGTGCACAGCAGTTTCTATCTATCTGCAAAGACCGTCTCGATCGGCATCGTCGGCCCAGGGTCTGTTGGTGGTGCATTGTTGGATCAGCTTGCTGAGTCGGCGGATCGCTTGCGGGAGCAATTCAATCTGGATCTGCGCGTGCGCGCCATTTGTCGCTCGAGCAGTGGCGTTTTTGCAGACGAACGAATCGATCTGAACCACTGGCGAGACCGCATAGCGCACGATCAGGTCGAGGCGAATATTGATGCGATAGGCGATCATGTGCAGACAGATCACTTGCCGCATTCAGTCATCATCGACTGCACTGCCAGCCAGGCAGTCGCCGACCGCTATGTTGGTTGGCTCAGCCGCGGCATTCATGTCATTACGCCCAACAAGAAGGCGCACAGTGGCCCGATCAGCACATATCGCGAAATCAAGCGAGCCGCACGCAGCGCAAATACGCATTTCCTATACGAGGCCACTGTCGGCGCTGGTTTGCCGGTTATTCAGACCTTGCAGGATCTCGTGGAAACTGGCGATAGCATTAAGAACATAAGCGGCATATTTTCCGGCACGCTGGCTTATCTGTTTAACGTCTATGACGGTTCGAAACCGTTTTCTGACATCGTCCGCGATGCCAAAGCACGTGGCTATACAGAACCCGATCCGCGCGACGATCTGTCAGGAATGGATGTTGCGCGTAAGGCCGTAATTTTGGCTCGTGAGGCAGGTTTGTCGCTGGAGCTTGACGATCTTTCCGTTGAAAGTCTGGCCCCGGCAGCACTGGCGGACGCGTCTGTAGAAGAATTTTTGGATCGGCTTGCCGATTTCGACGCACCCATGGCTGAGCGCATCGCTGCGGCCCAACACGACAACAAAGTGCTTCGCTACGTAGCCAATGTCGATGTGATTAACCAGTCTGCACAAGTGCGCCTGGAGGCATTCGATGCGAGTCATCCGTTTGCCAACATCAGTTTGACCGACAATATTGTGCAGTTCGTGACACGACGTTATAGCGAGAATCCACTCATTGTTCGGGGGCCGGGTGCCGGACCGGATGTCACGGCCGCCGGCATATTCGCGGATTTGCTGAGGTTGACCAGCATGCTTTCGAACGCAGACGACTAGGGATATCGCCATGCAATTCCACAGCACACGCAGCGGCGAAGAGATAGATCTGATCGGGGCAATCATGCAAGGGCTTGCCAGTGACGGCGGATTGTTCGTTCCGGATGCTCTACCGCGGTTCAAGCCTGACGAGGTCAGTGGAGAAACGCTTCCAGAGATTGCCGCAGAAGTGCTGGTACCGTTTTTTGCGGAAACGCCTCTGGCTGATAGTGTCGCAGATATCTGCAATAGCGCGCTGAATTTTCCGCTGCCACTGCGGCCGGTACCCGGCGCTGAGTCGGATCTGAGCGTACTTGAGTTGTTTCATGGGCCAACCGCCGCTTTCAAGGATGTCGGCGCCCGGTTTCTTGCGGCCACAATGGAGCGCGCGTTGCCGCATGTCAGCGCAGATGCGCGGCCGCTGACGATACTGGTCGCAACTTCAGGCGACACCGGTGGAGCAGTAGCTGCCGCATTCCATCGTCGCGAAGGGATTCGAGTGGCGGTTTTATACCCGCGAGGGCAGGTATCCGCGCGCCAGGAAAAACAGCTGACCTGTTGGGGTGATAACGTCCGGGCTTACGAAATTGATGGCACCTTTGACGATTGTCAGGCTATGGTCAAAGAATCGTTTGCCGACGCCACCTGCAGAGAACGACTGCGTCTCAGCGCAGCAAATAGCATCAATCTTGGGCGGTTGCTTCCGCAAATGGCCTACCATGTCGCGGCCAGCATCTGGCACTGGCGACAGCACGGTACGGCTGCCGGGTTTATCGTGCCGACAGGCAACCTCGGCAATGGGCTCGCGTGCATGTGGGCGCAGGCTATGGGGTTCCCGATCCGGGAGATTGTATTGGCAGTAAATGCCAACCGTACTATTCCTGATTTTCTGGCGACCGGTGATTGGCAACCGCGCCGCAGCCAAGTGACGCTGGCGTCCGCCATGGACGTCGGCAATCCCAGTAATATGGAGCGGCTGCGCGATCTTATTCCCGATTTCGACGCATTGCGGGCTGCCATACGCGCATTTCCGGTTGAAGATGAGCAAATTCGCCAGCAGATCGCTAAAGACTATGGCCGCTACGGCGAAGTTTGGTGTCCACACACGGCAACCGGGTTTTGGACATTCGATCATTTGTCGCCTGAAGCACGAACTTTGCCATGGGTTGTTTGCGCAACGGCTCACCCAGCGAAGTTTGAATCGATCGTTGAGCCGATTATTCAGCGCGAAGTCGATGTGCCGCCGGCGCTGGAGGCGTTGTTGACGAAACCGACTCACAAGATTCAGTTGCCAGCAGATTTCTCGGCATTTCGAGCGGGCTTGCTGGAATGGTCGTAATGGCTGGAACTTCTGACCATAAATTTGCTATTTTAATTAATAATAACAATTGTTTATAGAGTATATTTAGAGTGAATCCTACTCTAGTGATCGGCCTTGCTGCGGCCCTTATCATCACATTGATCATTGTTGCCATCATCGTGTGGCGCAGGCGCGGCCGCGCTGCGGGTATTCAGTCCGCCCTGAATTCAGTTGCAGTAGCTGCGTTGCGCGACGTACTAATACCCAACGGCATGGGTGGCCAGATCTACATCGAATACTTGCTGCTAACGAGCCGCGGAATCGTGGTTTTTGACGTGAAAGATTTCGTGGGCGCAGTGTTTGCAAGTGACCGTATGCAGGAATGGACCGTAATCGGTGCAGGTCGGCGGTTTGGCTTTCCGAATCCCCAAGGCACGCTCTTCGATCGAGTCGCAGCCATCAGGCAGGTGGTCAGCAGCGTCCCCGTCGAGGGTCATATTCTGTTTTCCAGCCAAGCCGATTTCAGCAAAGGGCGGCCGAAAAACGTTTTGCTTTCCAGCGAACTCGAGAAGCGCTTCAGCAAACCCACGAAAGACGATCGTGAGCGTTTAAGCGATGCGTATGCTCCTTACTGGGCCAAGCTCAAAGCTGTCAGTGTGCCCGCCGACTCCGTCACTCCGGCGAAATGATATTGAGCGGTTGCCGGCTCTTAATCTGAGTTGGGTACGACTTTATTCAGGCCGAAGAGTCGCTCGGCATTGCGAGTTGAAGCCGCAGCCAGCTCCTGCTCGTCAATCCGCATCAATTCGGCGACCCGCCTGAGTACATGAATCAACATTTGAGGTTCGTTCCGTCGACTCTTTGGCTTTGAATGGATGTTTCTGGGTAACAAATAGGGGGCATCGGTTTCCAGCATAATTCGGTCCAGTGGAATATGCGGCACGGCTTGCGCCAATTCGTGGCCACGGCGCTCATCGCATACCCAACCGGTAACACCGATGTGGAGTCCGAGTTCGAGATACTCTTCGAGTTGCCGGCGATTGCCGGTAAAACAGTGTGCCACACCGCCGCGGAGTTCAGTGCGGAACTCCGCCAGCATTGCGACAAAATCGTCATGGGCTTCGCGCTGATGAAGAAAAACCGGCAGACGGGTCTGCGCAGCGATGGCCAGCTGGCCTTCGAACGCGTGTCGCTGCGCGTCGGGCGGGGAGAAGTTTCGAAAATAATCTAGACCGCATTCGCCAATCGCAACGACCAATGGGTGCTCGCTCAATTCCGCAAGACGTTCCGCGGAACTCGCATCGAATTCAGTGGCGTGATGGGGATGGATTCCGGCAGTACTGAACATTTGACCTGAATATTCGCCGGCTAGCATGAGCGCTGCCTCACTGGCGTCGATAGTTGTGCCGGTTACGATAAACCGGCTGATGCCGGCTCGCTGGGCTGCAGAAACGACTGCATCTCTGTCAGCGTCAAAGCTGTCATGGGTGAGGTTAACGCCGATATCGATAAGTTCGTGGTTGTGCGTCATTCCAACCATCAAGTAAATCGCCAACGAAACATTAACGAGCCGAGGGCCAATGCGACGAAGGTCATCACCGCGAGTATCGCGAGCTGCGGCATGATCTCGATTAGGCCGGCACCGTCTATCATGATCGAACGTGCTGCCGTGAGCATATGGGTTAAAGGGTAGATTTTGGCGAAGCTTTGAACCCAGGCAGGACTGCCCTCGAGGGAATAGAAGACGCCGGATAGCATCATCATGGGCCATGACATTAGGTTCAGTAAGCCGCCAGCAAATTCTTCGCTGGTGGCGCGGGCAGCGACAACCAGCGAGTACGCAATTAGTGCGCCGCCTCCCAGCACAGCAACCATGAGCAGACTCAAATAGCTACCTTCGGTCTTTATATCCAGCGTCAAGCTGACGGCCGCAAAGACGAAACTGGTAATGGCTACGGTTAGAATTAGACGCGACAGCGCCTGCGCCGAAATGAATTCGAATGCGCTCAATGGCGTGGCACGGAGCCGTTTTAAGAATCCGCTTTTTCTGTACCGAACCACAACATAGCCGACGCCAAAGAGACAGCTGAACATCATGTTCATGCCGAGTACGCCGGGCACCAACCAGTCCACGTAACGGACTGCTTCTCCAGCGACCGATTCTTTGATTGCCGACGGATCGGTTTGCAATAGGAGGCGCTCGACGATGTAACCTTTTGGGCTCTCAGGGTTTACCCAGTAACGCAACGGCGTGCCGGTTTCGATCAACATGTCCAGTTGGTGCCGGCCAACCATCCGAATAGCATTGGTGCGATCTTCTATTGGCGTAAAATCGATATATCGAGTTTGCAAAAACGTATGCGTAGCCGTATCTGCTTCCAGCACTGCAACGAGGAATTGGTCGGTATCTTCGCGCGAAAACACGATGCTAAGACCAAACACGAGCACAATTGGCATGAATACGTTCCAGCCTACCGAGGCACGGTCGCGAACGAATTCGAGGCTGCGTGCGTTAAGCACCGCCCATATGCGCCCGAGCATCAGGCCCTAATCTCCCGTCCCGTCAGCTCCAGGAATAAGTCCTCCAGATCTCGAGCTCGAATTCGCAGCCGATTCAGGTTCACATTGGCGCGCGTAAGTTCAGCCAGCGTTTCGCCGACATTCTTGCAGTGAAACTCAATGAGTTTCTGTTTTTCCAAAATGGTGTGGGGGAGGGATCTCAAACTATTCGGAAAGTCATCGATCGGCAACTGCATCACGGCATCTTGGAAATGCTGGCTGAGAAGCGCATCCGGTTCGCCGTGCGCAATGATGCTGCCATGATCCATTATCGCTATTTGATCGCAAAGTACATAGGCCTCTTCCATATAGTGTGTCGTCAATATGATGGTTGTTCCACGTTCCTTGATGTGCCCAATCAATTCCCAGAACCGGCGCCTTGCCTGTGGATCGAGACCGGTGGTGGGCTCGTCCAGAAACAATACACTTGGATCGTTGATCAGTGCGATTGCCAGCAGAAGTCGCTGGCGTTGACCGCCCGAGAGTTGACGATTATCCCTGTCGACTAGCGGGCCCAGTGCGCAATCGTCGACGATGCGTTCAAAGTTCTCTCGATCGCCATAGAGCTTCTGAAACAACCGTATTGTTTCACCCACGGTCAAGTAGTCTTGCAGGGAAGTGTTCTGGAATTGAATTCCAGCAACCGATTGAAAGCCTCGCCCGATACGCTGTCCCTGGTACAGGGCTTCTCCGGACGTCGCGGATAAGATGCCTTCCATGATTTCGATGGTTGTCGTTTTGCCGGCGCCGTTAGGCCCCAGAAGCCCAAAGCATTCATGGGAATGCACCCCAAACGACACGCCGTTCACGGCTGTAAATTTGCCGAATCGCTTGACGAGCTGCCTTGCTTCAAGAATGGGGGGTTCAGATTGCATCAGCGGGGTATTATACGAGCGTGCGCACGAGCTGTAAGTTATTAAATGTCAGAGCAACTTAGCCTGTTAGACTCCCTGAGTCAGACTGTTCCGCAGGCGGACTCGGCACACTTCGTCGTTCGCGAAAGCAAACGTGCGCGGCGGCTGTTTCTGCACGTGGTGCCGCCGTTGTCGGTTGAGTTGGTTGTACCAAAAGGCACGCGAGTACGTACAGTCGAAGCCTTTCTGAATGCAAATCGCAAATGGATAGAAAGGGCCAATGCGGAGATTGACCGGACATACAATGGCGAGCGGAGCCTCATGCCGCAGGCGATACGGATTCCAACGCGATCGCAGCAGTTGGGGGTTTGCTATCGGCATAAGCCCGAAGCGCATCGTCACTACAAAAATAGTGGTGATTTGCTGTATGTAAATTGCCGGCAGGCCAATATGGCCGATTCCGCAAAAATCCTCCAGAAGTGGCTGATCAGCGAAGCGCGGCGAACATTGGCTCCCTGGCTTTATCGCGAAGCTGAAAAGGTCGGCGACGTCCCAAAGAGAGTGCAAGTCCGGCTGCAGCGCACGCGCTGGGGCAGTTGTTCAGGAACTGGCACCATTAGTTTGAACGCCAGCCTGCTGCTATTGGATCCGGCGTTGGTTCGATACGTCATGATCCATGAGCTATGCCATATGCGGCACATGAATCACTCAGCAGTTTACTGGCGCCACGTAGCGCGTTTTGAACCAAGTTATCGCGACTTGGATCGACAGCTCGGCAAGTCTTGGGCCGATATGCCTTATTGGGCACTAGCCAAATGACGCGGCGTCTCTCCCGCAATGCGCCTGCTGTTGCCAATGTAATACTCGTCTGGCTGTTATGCGCGTGCGCAGCAACCCCGGCATTGCCACTGAACAGCGAGAGAATCGCCGCGGCTTTTGGTTCATATGGTATTGAAGTCTTAAAGCGGTCAGAGCAATTGCGCGTTTCGGATCTCTATAGTGGAGCCGACGAAACACGCACAACGCGAACCTTTGCGGTTGTGCAGTATCCAGACGTCATCGACGCGCGTTTGAGTGCGGCTCACGCTGAAATTCTTGACGGAGGCTCAATAGGTGCCGTGCTTGCTGATGCAGGCTGGCGAATCAATAAGCGCAATCGTTTCTACAGTAAAGTGATTGCGACGCCGCGGTTGCAGCAACTCATGCGCCTCGAACAGGCAAGTTCTTTGGCAATGCACATGTATGTTCTGGAGGCGCAAAGCGGAGAAACGCGTATCGACTACGCTGTCATCGCTGAACTTCACCATCCAGAGTATCTATCGCTTGAGCAGGCACGCGAGATCTATGGTGCCGTACCCCGCTTGACGCGAAGTCAGCAGGCGCGTGTCAATGCTGTCGCGGCGCTGGTAGCCGCAGAAATTGCAGAGCAAGATTAGGCGCTGCCGAATTCAAGCGGCCTGGCCGGTGGCGTCGTTAACGGGGACTAAGTGTGCTGATCCGATCGGCAGCGGAAATATCTGGCGCCGGCAGGCAGCGCAGATCGTTTAATCGCCATTGTTCCATGGTAGCGGGCCGGTGCAGAATGCAGCTCCCGTTGCCATCCGTATAGAGTTCGAATCTTGGCGGCACTGTCAATGATCGACCTGTCTGGGGTCGGCCGATTCCCTGTGTTGTACCACGCTCCAAAACCAATACATGCGAGTCGGCAAAAACGTTCTGGCTCAAGCTAATAGTTGCAACGCTCAATGCGGACACGAGTGTAGACTCGACGACTTCGCGGGTATGCGCGCTGGGCGTTTCGAACCAAGCGGGTTCTTGCGGAATTGTCTTGATGCCCTGGCAGCCAAAACCGGCTATTACAAACGGCGCCAGTTTTAGCCAGCGGAGACGCTTCGGCAGCATCACGCTATTGACCCAACATGCGGTTGGAGCGCCAGGGCGGCTTGCTGATGGCAATCCCGGTATCGCTGTCCGGTAGCGAGAGGCTCTGCGTCAGCGTCGCGGGGGAACTGACAGCGGGGCATGTTTCGGTATCGCGGAATTGCAGCGCGGCAGCGAGTCTTGCTTCGGTTGGATCGCCCAAAGCGTGATTGAAATCGTCGTCGACTACACAGCCTGGTAAGACATCATTGTTATTTGTCGTTCCGTTACTCGGTGTGAAGCCGTCCGCGTAATCGCCAAAGCCTGCATCGTTTACGCCGCGAAATTGAATGCTGAAATAGGTTGTGCCGCAATTGTCAGCCGGGTAGAAGCCATAAGGCTTACCGCAGGTTCGGTCGCCAATCTGAATTACCTGCACGCCAATACCGCGCAAACTATTGATTATCGATTCGCTGGCCGAGCAGGTCCCGCTGCCGGTAATGACAAATACGCGTGGCAAGTCGAGTGTCGGTAACGCAGTATCGGGCGCGAGAACTGACAGTCCAATGGTGACGTCGAGAAACGGCAATGGGCCCAGAGTCGCGCCGGTTATTGGATTCGTCGTGGGGTGTTTCCCGTTGAACTCAAGATTTTCGAAGACGCGCCCGCTGGTGAGGGCACCACCAGCCACCATGTAAGCTAACTGGCTGGCAATGGCTAAGAAACCGCCGCCGTTATAACGAACATCGATGATGAGATCTTCAATGTTCGCTGCGGCGAGCTGATTCATCGCATCATAAAGTCCAGATTCTGCCGTCGCGATATGATCGTTGAACAACAGATAGCCGACGTTCGCGCCCTGAGGCGAGGTGATTGTGCCGATGTTTTGTACGGGTGTTGAAGTGATCTCAGCCGATGTCATCGTAATCATTCGCGTAGCTGCAGAGTTCAGGTCTTCCACCACGAAAGTGTGAGTCTCGTTGATGCCTGCAGGAAACAATCCCGCATTGAGCGTCGCGACATCTGCTTGGGTATTGCCGTTTACAGCATCGACGCCATCAATGCTTAAGATGCGAGTTCCGCGCGCCAAAGCCGCCACCGACGCAGGTGAATTGGGTTGAGTAAGGGCGACGACGATATCGCGCGGCGGTGTCGCATTGAGCAGCGCGAAGTCCGCGCCGTAGCCGGCTGAAATGCCGGACTGCGAAAGCGCTTCGTACTGCGCCGTATCCCACGTGAAATGAAACTGGTCTTTTGGGTTGCCGCTGACTGTATTAGCGGTGGTTTTTAACTCATTAAAGTACGCGAGGGGACTGGCAAACCCACCAGGGTCCTGATCGACGATTTCGTCGTACCATAGGTATAGATCGTTACTCCAGGATCGCAACCAGTTGTTTTCATCCAGGGTTGATCCTTGAATGTCGCTGAACAACGCCTGGCCCGTGTCGGGGTTTGTGTCGGTGCGTGGCGATTCGCATTGCGCGGCGAAGCTATCGGCCGGCAGAAACTGTCCAGCAGTCCACGAACTTCCGTTGCCTGCCGGCGGTAGACTCGCATTGGCATTGCCACCGCCACCGCCGCCGCCACAACCCGCAACTGCCGCCGCCACCAACCCGGCGGTCAGGGCAGAACGAATCGCATTGGTCGCCATGACAGTCATACGGTACTGTGACATGTTGCGAACTCCGGACGCCGCCTGGCCTAAAACCGAACGCGCCAAATAATGGTGTAATCTCGAAGTGAGTACTTAACCCTGTTCGAGCAGATCTCTTACATCGATAATTGCAGAGTGTGCGCGCGACAGATATGACGCAAGTACCAGAGAATGATTTGCGAAGAAGCCGAAGCCTTTGCCATTGAAAATGATTGGACTTAATACGGTACCCAATGCGCCTTCGAGTTCCAAAACGATTTGTTCGATACTGATTGCGGCATTCTTGTCCTCAAGAACGCCGGCAAAGTCCTGTTCAATTGCGCGAAGAAATTGCAGCAATGCCCATGCAGTGCCGCGCGCCTCGTAAAAGACGTCGTCAATTTGTAACCATGGTGTGCGTACTTCGACGTACTGAGGCCTCCTGGTAGAAGTTGTCGCGCTCGGTTCACCGGCAAGGTCCGTATTCACTCTGGTTTGTGCA
>JAHEEO010000280.1 GCA_024640665.1 Rhodospirillales bacterium
CCACTCAGCGAAAAAATCAAAAGTGCGAAAGTTTCTAGACACTACCCCTGCTTGTGAAGAGAAATCAGCATGCTCGCCCCGCGTCCCAAATCTCGCTCAGGATGGAGCGTGCCACGAACAACGCTCGCCGGCGAGGGTGGATGTGATCATCCGGGACGGAACAACTAGGCTTAGCTGGCCTCTCCTAGGCCTCGTGAGAGTGCATCTGCAGCAAGCATTAAATTTGTGGTCTGCTTGCCTCGCCTAGAATGGTCGTGTGTCGTTTCTTCTGCCAGATGAAGTCGATGTTGCGGGCGTAGATGAGCAGCCCCGTCCCCTGGCCAAGTATGAAGACTGGATCTGCGCGATATATGGCATAGGCAAATAACAATGTACCGCCCATGAAGCTAAAATACCAAAACACCTCTGGAACAATCGACTGTCGTGCTCGCTCGCTTGCAATCCATTGCACGATGAACCGCATTGAAAACATAAGCTGTGCAGCTAAGCCGATGCCGAGCCAAATAATTTCGATCGTCGCCGTGCTCGACCACCACATATAAATTTTCGCGGCAAGTGCCGGAAATGTCTCCATCGAGACCTCGCGAGGTAAGAAGGGGCGACGTTCAAAGCTACTGCAGCGTGCGCCGGGCTGACGACAGACTTCGATTGCTCGGTCTGATGTACGGTCCACGCGCGCGCCTCGCCGCGAGTGTTTGCACGCGTGATCTGACCAGGGGTGGCGCTATTGGCCGCCCCAAGTCTTCGGTGATGGTCGGCACGCGCGTGCGTTGGCGCAGCCAGCTCACCCCAATCAGATCGTAGAGCCCAACCAGCGCTCGGCCAACATTTGAGTATTTCGAACGCCCGACCTGACGTGAGCGATGCTTGACCGGCAGATAACGAACCTCATAGCCGTAGGTGAGGAACAGCGCCGGCAGGTAGCGGTGCATGCTCGTGAAAAATGGCAGTTTGAGATACGCATCGCGCCAGTAGACCTTGATGCCACATCCCGTGTCGGGACAATTGTCCCAGAGCACAGCATCCCGGATCCAGTTCGCCACTTTCGACGCCCAACGCTTTGAGCCGCTGTCCTTGCGTTCGACGCGATTGCCGCCGACCAGTGTGGCGCCCGGCCCACCCAGCGGGCCCAGCAATGTGATCAGTCGAGGAATGTCACCCGGGTCATTCTGCCCATCCCCGTCCATGGTTGCGATCACCGGACTTGTCGCCGCCAGGACCCCGGTTCTAAGCGCCGCACTCTGCCCGCACCGGACCTGACAGCGCATGTACCTCAAGCCGGGATACCGGCCACTGGCTATCCGCTGTTTTATCTCCTCCGAGGTCCCATCATTGCTTGCATCATCGACAATGATCATTTCCGCCAGCATTTTGACAGGCACGACGGAATACGTCTCGTCGATCAGGCGGCCGATATTTCCGGCCTCGTTATGCGCTGGCACAACGAGCGACAATCGCATGTCACCCCCCCTTGGCAACAGCTGTGAGCCGAACCGCTCCGACTCAATCAAAGATTGGTACACGATTCACACACTTGTTGCTCTGCCGCAATGACGCCTGGGCAACACTTCGTGTCGACCGTTGACATATGCCGGCTGAGTTGTGGAAGACGGAGCAGGGTTCCGAGGGGGCAACCATGCAGTATTGGGCGTCGACAACTGTCGAGCAGCCGCTAGCGGACGATCGCGCGGCGGCCGAGACTCATTTTTGGTTCGGCCGCCTCGTCTTGGTGCTTGCAGCACTGTTGGCGGTTCGCATCATTGCGTTGGCTTTCAATGCAACGGACTTGTTCTTCGACGAGGCGCAGTACTGGACCTGGAGCCAGGAGCTGGACTTCGGTTACTACTCCAAGCCGCCGCTGATCGCGTGGATTATCGCCGGCTCGACAAGCCTTTGCGGCGATAGTGAGTTCTGCGTCCGCCTGCCGTCCCCCGTGCTCCATACCATGACGGCATTGACGTTGTTCTGGTTGGCGAGCCGGCTCTACGGTCCGCGCGAAGGTTTCTGGACCGGTGTCGTCTTTGCGATGCTGCCAGGCGTGGCTTTATCGGCAAATATCATTTCGACCGATGTGCCGCTGCTGTTTTTCTGGGCCGTCGCACTGTATGCCCTCTGCGTTCTGATGGAGACCAAAGGCTGGTGGGCAGCCCTTCTGTTGGGCGTTGCCCTCGGTTTCGGGCTCAACGCAAAGTATGCGATGGCCTATTTCGTGCTCTGCACACTGGTCTATGCGATCGCCACACCGGCACGCCGCTCGCTTCTTACGGAGCCCCGCTGGTGGGCTGCGATCATAATCGCAGTCGCTCTCATCACGCCCAACCTGTTGTGGAATATCGATAACGGCTTCGCAACATTTGATCATACCGTAGATAACGCCAATTGGAGCGGCCCGTTGTTCCGCCCCGACAAGGCCGTGGAGTTTTTCGCCGCTCAGTTTGGTGTGTTCGGGCCCATTCTCTTCATAAGTCTCCTGATCATTGCATATCGGGGCTTTGCTGGCAGGCTATCGGGACCCGATCGTCTATTACTGGCATTTGCCCTGCCGGTGATCCTCATTGTCATCGTCCAGGCCTTCATCTCGCGCGCCCATGCCAATTGGGCCGCCGTCAGTTATGTTGCGGCCACTCCATTGGTCGTCGCGACGATGTTTCGGGATGGCGCCCGGCGCTGGTTCCATGCCGCTCTCGCCATTCACTTCGTGGCCATGACGATCATCGTGGCAGGGTTTGCAAGGGCTGGATCATTCAAGTGGCCGGGCGGCAAGGATCCCTATGTGCGAACGCTCGGCTGGAAGGAGATTGCGGCTGAGGTCCGCCGCGAGCTGACCGCCGGCATGGCTGCAGGTCGGCCCTACAGAACAGTCGTAACCACCGATCGGGCGCTGACTGCGGAGCTTCTTTATTACCTGCGGACCGCACCAATTCCCATTCTGAGGTGGCGACCACACACGTCTGCGAACGACCACTACCAGCTGACGCGGCCATTCACGAAGCAGTCACCCGAGCCCGTGTTACTCGTTGCGATTGGCAATCTCCCGAAAGCCGTTTCGCGAACTCTCCAGCTGACAGGTTCGCCGATCCGCTTGC
>JAHEEO010000100.1 GCA_024640665.1 Rhodospirillales bacterium
TACCTGGGCGCGCAGCGCGAAACCGGGAGACGAGATGCTCTTCTACGGCGTTGGTCCGAAGAAGCTCGTGGATTTCTCCGCCGATTGGTTTCTGATTGTCGGCGATATGTCGGCTCTGCCGGCTATTGGTGCAAATCTTGAGCAGATGCCGGAAACTGCAAAGGGATATGCAATTATTGAAATTCTCGATGAGAAAGATAAACAGTCTCTGCGTATTCCCGATGGTATCCAAGTCAAGTGGATTATTAATCCCGACCCGCAACGCTCCGGAGAGGTATTACTTGACGCCGTACGTGAGGCGCAATGGCTGGACGGCCGCGTCGATGTCTGGGTTGCTGGTGAATTGAATGCGATACGGGCAATTCGTTCCTACCTTAAAGAGCAGCGCAATGTCGGCAGAGATCAAATGTATGCGAGCAGCTATTGGCAATTTGGTCGAACCGATGAGCAGCATCGCACAGAAAAGTCGCGAGACAAATTTTAGAAGATTTTGAAGAAGATCAACCCGGTCTATTTGCTCGTTGCCTTCAATGTGCTCGTGTTTCTGTTTCGCGACTTTTTGCTGCCTGAAGATTTGCTGGCCCGCAGCAGCGCGTCACTCGAGGCGACGCTGCTAGACCTAGGTGTGTTTGGTTACATTGGGATCGTTGGTCTCTACACAGCTTGTGCATTCTTGTTCATTCCGCTGCTAATTCCATTGAATATTCTTTGTGGAGCGCTATACGGGCCTTACATTGGTACTGTAATTTCATTAGCGGGCATTACGCTCGGATGTATTGCTTCTACGCTATCGGTGCGATATGTCTTCCGTGGTATGGAAAAGCTGGTCGAAAAGCGTCCAGCCGCGCAGAAGGTGCTCAAGCAGGTCGAGCAGCGCGGTGACATCATGGTCATTGCAGTGCGTCTCGCATTTGTAGTGCCCTATTTGCTGCAGAATATCGCATTGGCAATTACTTCCATCGGGATCTGGCGGTTGACTGCGCTGACGGCTATCGGCTCGATACCCAGCGCGGCAATTTATAGTTTTTTGGGTGCCGGCTTGATGCAGTCCGAAAACGTCAGTCAATTGGCACTATATTTAGCCGTGCCGCTTTTCTTGCTCATCGTGATATCAATTGTACTAAAACGGTTGAACGCATCAGCGTAACAACGAATCAGTTGTTATTGCGGAATTTGCAAGCAACACGAACGGCCACGGCATTGATGGAGTCAGGAGTGGATGGTGAAATTGCGTGCGATTCAGTGGGTTCAATTGTTGCTCGCAATCATTGCGACTGCGCTGGCGGCGATCTCATTTCCTGGCATCATGGTTGTCATTCCAGTGGCGCTTTGTTTGCTGTACGTTGCCGTATCCGCGTGGGCCATTAGCGAAGCGAAGCTGCCCCGAATAGCGGCGTTTTCAATGACGCTGCTGGTTGCGGCGATCTCAATATTCATCATAGGCGCTGAGTTCTTCTTTGAGCGCTCGTCCGGCGAAATAGATTTTGGCTCTGGGCGAATAATGACCATGGACGCAAATGGCGAGGTGTTTGAAATAGAGAGCCCTACGCCAGAGCAGTTGGCGCGGCTGGAAGAAATCCAGCGGAACAGTTCAAGAATGGATGCCCTGCGGACTCTTATGTTGTTTGTTGTAGCTATAGTTTCTGCAGGCATCATAATTGCGAGATTGTTGATAGCCTATCGAGCAGATGCGCCGAATGCCTCTTGATAGCGGAATTGCTGGTCACGTGCCGATGATGCCATGAATCTCGTTTATCGAAATTTTGATAGCATCAATCCCAGTGACTATCCGAATTCGCTTGGTCAATTGCGGAGCTTAGGAATGCAGAGATTTGTTGTGGCGCGGTTGTGTTTGATCGCGGGTCTTGCGGCCTGCGGCGGGTCTGACAGTGATCTGCTTGCGCAGAATTTGCCGTTTACGGTAACCGAAGTAGCGCAGTTTGACGAACCGTGGGCAATGACATTTCTACCGAACGGCGATTTGCTGGTTACAGAAAGGCGCGGTTCTTTGCAGCACTGGAATGCCGCTGACGGTAAGCGCCGCATCTCTGGTACGCCCGACGTCAGTTATGGCGGCCAGGGCGGGTTTGGAGACATCGTTCTGCATCCAGACTTTGAGCAAAACAGATACGTCTATATGAGCTATGCCGAAGCCGGCAGAGGCGGAATAAGCGGTGCCGCGGTTGCAAGGGCCCAGCTGGATCTGGAAGCTGGTTCACTCGGCGAGCTGGAGATAATCTGGCGACAAGTGCCTAAGGTTTCGGGACAGGGGCACTATGGCCATCGCATCGCTTTCGGCCCGGACGGCTTCTTGTGGATTAGTTCTGGAGAGCGTCAGAAATTTGACCCTGCGCAGGATATGACGGCTAACCTCGGCAAGATCGTGCGGCTCAATGACGATGGGTCGTCGCCAGCGGATAACCCGTTTACGGATGGCAACGAAATCGCCGCCCAGGTGTGGTCGCTTGGTCATCGCAATCCGTTAGGGCTCGCGTTCGACCGCGCAGGGCAGCTCTGGAATGTTGAAATGGGCCCGCGGGGCGGCGATGAATTGAATCGTGTTGAACGCGCTGCAAATTATGGGTATCCGATTGTTTCAAATGGCAATCATTACAATGGCCGGAACATACCGGATCATGATACGAGGCCCGAATTCAATGCGCCCGCCGTGTCATGGAATCCAGTAATTTCGCCGTCAAGTTTGATGTTTTACGCTGGCAGCGAGTTCCCCCAATGGCGCGGCAACGCGTTTATTGGCGGGTTGTCGTCGCAGACGCTGGTCCGAGTGGAATTCAACGGCAACAACGCAAGCGAAGCGCAGCGCTTTCCAATGGGGCAAAGAATTCGGTCAGTCGTGCAGGGGCCGGATGGGGCGATTTGGTTGTTGGAAGATCAACGTGGACGTTCCGGTGGCCGGCTGTTGAGGCTTAGTAAATAGAAGCGAATCCCACTTTGTCACTGCCTGCAAATTCGCACTGAAACTGTTCTATACTCGGAGCGCAGTGGAATAAGTAAAAATAGCAATGACCAAGACGTTCTCCACTCATACAGTCGGGCAAGAAGTGCCAGCGCGGCGATACTGGCGACGACAGGCACCCAGCACGGGTAATTGGTGGCCTTGGGGATGGTTGCCTGTTATCGGTCTTATCTGTGTGTTTGTATATGGTTTTGTCGAGACCGCTCCGGCTATCGAGGCACAAACGACCGAGCGTGTCCGCACTAATCTCGAGGCCCACGGCTGGCAAAACTTGTCGATCGTGACCGACGGTCAAGATGTCCTTATTCGCGGCATTGGCAATGAATTCGATCGAGACCGAATATTGGCCTGGGTGCAAAACACTGCCTGCGCGACTTGGATTGCCGGCGAGCGTATTTGCCCGAATACTGTGCAAGTAGCACTCACTCCGCCAAACGGAGCGGGCAACAATTCAGTGTCCGCGCTGAGCGCTAAACTCCATAATTTCTCATTTATTGAACGTGACGATGAACTTGTCTTAAGCGGGGTCGTACCGAGCGCGGACGTTCGAGACGCGATTATTGCTGTGGCCGAGTCCGCATATGTATCGGGAGCGTATTCATCCTTTGTAGACGACTTGATCGTTTCTAATGAAACCGCAACGGATGGATTCGATTGGGCTGTCGATCGGGCATGGCCATTTTTGCGCGCATTGGACGGTGCGCAGGTTGAGTGGCGATCGGGAAGGTTTTCTGTTTCTGGAAGCGCACCGGCGAGCACAGCAGAAGCGCTTCGCAGCGTATTTAATACCGCCGCATTCCCGACGCGCTTGGGCGTTCTTAATCTCGTCGAGATTGCGGACGTTGATTGAAGCGCCGGGAGAGGCCACAAGACTGAAAACAGCGGCTGCTGGGTGATTATATCAATCCGGCGTGCTGAGAATAATAAGAACTGAAAAACTGGGGAAAATGTCATGACCTATCTGCTGGCTAAGTATGCGGTGGTCTTTCTATTGACGGCGTTGTTCGGGTTTTTGCTTGGACGCTGGTGGGTGCGCCGCTCTTTCGTGGATGTCACGGAGAGTTACGAGACAATCTCCCGGGCGGCAGCGGCGGATGTCCCATGGGATGCGCTTTGGGCTCGTTTTGATTCGGTCGATACCCACGTAGAGCGTATCGTTCACGAGTCACTTGCAGCGCGTCCGCTTGCCGAGACGACTAATTCGGTTGATCTGAGCGGTGTGCTGGAGGGTATAAAAGAGTTGGATGTGCGTATTTCGAATCTGGCTCCAGCGGAACGTATCGATCTGACGCCGCTTTATCAGCGAATCGAACGCATCGAAGCAGCTGTTCGCGAAATCCGCTTGCCGGCAACACCTGAGCTAGGGCCTGTCAGCGATCAGCTCCAAATCATTGAGTCGAATGTTACGCGACGGGCGGAGCAATCTGTTTCGCCAAAGCAACCCCCCCGATTGTTGCAAGCGGCGAGTTTTGGAAAGCCGGATGACTTGAAACGCATCTCAGGCGTGGGCCCGAAGATCGAGCGTCTGCTCAATACGCAAGGCATATTTTACTTTTGGCAGGTGGCCGATTGGTCGGATGAAAACGTCCGGGCTATGGATGATCGCCTTGAATCTTTTAACGGGCGTATCGCGCGAGACAACTGGGTCGGCCAGGCGCGTGCGTTGGCAAGCGCGAGTATTTCTTCGCCACGACCACCCAATCGCCAACTGGAGATGCTGGATGACGTCTCGCGCAACTAGCAATTGCCATTAATCCAGGTCTGGCAGCTTGAAAACAACTTTTGGTGATGCTTATCGGGAGTAGCGATGCAAATCGGACTCATGGGCGCAGTAGCGCGAAGCTGTTGTTGCGTATGACTCGTTGAGCGGATTTTTGCCGTCATGCGTTAAGCGCCTCGGATGCCCCTTCGAATCGACGCTACAGCAAAAAATGCCAAGCTTGGCCAAAGTTCGTGGGTTTGCGGGCATGTTCAATCCCGAATTCATGACCGCCCCTTACGATTCCGGTATCATCCCGGCCTCACCTAGAGGGGGAGTCTTTGATGGGCTTTACAACAAAACAAATACATGCCGCGGTTGAACCAGATTCGATCACAGGTGCCATTCTGACACCCATATATCAGTCGACAACCTTCGTTCAGGAATCTGTCGATAAGTACTTGGAGAAGGGCTATTCGTACTCGCGCTCCGGCAACCCTACTGTGCGCGTGCTCGAGCAGAAGATTGCGATCCTTGAAAACGGAGCCGACTGTACCTGCTATGCAACGGGTATGGCGGCAACGCAGGCGGTCATGCAGGCTTGTTTGAGTGCCGGCGATCACGCCGTGATTTCCGATGTAGCCTACGGCGGCACCTATCGATTGGCCACGACGGTTTACAGTCGATTTGGTGTAGATTTCACATTTGCTAATTCGGCCGATCCCGAGGCAGTGCGCGCAGCCATCCGGCCGAACACGAAATTGATTTTCACAGAAACGCCAGCGAACCCGACTTTGAAGCTGTCGGACATTCGTGCCATATCCGACATTGCGACGGAAAAGGGTATTCCGCACGCTGTCGACAATACGTTCTTGACGCCTTACTACCAACGACCGCTTGAGCTCGGTGCCAATATGTCTGTGCACAGCACGACTAAGTACTTTGACGGCCACAATGCAACCGTGGGCGGCGCTGTGGTGGCAGACACCAAAGAGCTCGATGCCAAGCTGCGCTACGTGCAAAACGCGGCGGGCGTAATCATGTCACCCTGGGTTGCCTGGCTGACGCTGCAAGGGACAAAGACGCTTTCAATTCGCATGGACCGCCAGGCTTCAAATGCGATGGCTATCGCAGAATTCCTGGAAGCTCATCCGAAGGTCGCCGAAGTACGGTACCCAGGTCTCAAGTCTTTCCCTCAGCATGAATTGGCAAAGTCACAATCGGATGGCTTTGGTGCCATGTTATGGTTCGAGGTAGAAGGCGGGGTCAGTGCTGGGAAACGGCTGATGGATTCAGTGAAGCTGTGCACGCTGGCAGAAAACCTAGGTTCTGTCGAAACGCTAATTACGCATCCGGTTACGATGACGCATGCTGATGTTGAGCCGGCCGAACGTGCGCGAGTGGGCATTACCGACGGTTTAGTGAGATTGTCGGTTGGTCTGGAAGACGTAGAGGACTTGATCGACGATCTGCGGACTGCGCTTGCACATATTTAGTTGCGCGCTTGAGCTTGGCTGACGATGCTCAAAGTTACCGGTATCCGCTACTACCCGATAAAGTCTTGTGGCGGAATCGATATGGAATCCGCCTGCGTCGAGTCGCGAGGAATCAAATACGATCGGCGCTTCATGCTGGTCGATGCCAATAACAGATTTGTCACCCAGCGACAGCATCCGAAGATGGCCCACATCGGTGTCAGCTGTGAGGGTGACGACTTCGTTGTTGCGGCGCCCGACCGACGGAATCTGCATCTGCCCAAGCAGCCCGAGTACTCGGAGCAGGCGCGAGTAAAGATCTGGCGAGGTGTGGTAGAGGCCAGCGTCGCAGATTCAAAAACCAACGCCTGGTTTAGCGATTACCTGTCGTTGCCCGTTCGTTTGGTCTATATGAATGACGATCAGCATCGTGCTGTTCCAAACGAATCCGCTGAGTTTGACGATGAAGTGAGCTTCGCCGATGGCGCGCCCTTGTTATTGACTTCCGAAGGCTCGCTAAATGAACTTAACAGCCGGCTCGACGCGGCAATTACGATGAATCGGTTTCGTCCAAACATCATAATCAATGCCTCGGCGGCATTTGTTGAAGATGCCTGGGCGCGGATTCGAATAGCAGGCGTTGAGTTTGCTGTAGCATGGAAATGCGCGCGCTGCACGATGATTACGATCGATCCCGAGACGGCAGTGCCGGATGCCAGCGGTGAACCGCTCGAGACCTTAAAAACTTTTCGTCGGATCGGCCGTGGCGTGATGTTTGGTCAGAATTTGTTGCCACGAGTACATGGTGAAATGCATGTCGGGGCTGAAGTAGAAATATTGGAGTGAGCGCGGCAGATATGAAGAAGTCCACAAGAGTCAATCATCAGCCAAGCGTAAAGTTTCCGCCTGGCAATAAGTCGCTGATTAGTCCGATTTATCAGTCTGTGAAATTCACATATCCTAGCATTGCTGAATCGATCGGTGCTGGCGGGTTTGACTACACGCGAGACTCTAATCCAACCACGCGTCAATTAGAGCTGCTTGCTGCGGAACTGCAAGATCGCGATGACGCGGTTGCCGTTGCCACCGGTATGGCAGCGATTTGGCTGACAATGCTGGGAAACCTTGAATCCGGCGATCGCGTTTTGATTTTTCTGGAATCTTATCGGCCAACCCGCGTGGCAGTAAGAAAGTTTCTGCCAAGACTCGGCATCGAGTATTCAATGGTTAGCATTCATGATCACGACGCGATCAAGAAGGAGCTGGCGAAGGAAGATACCAAGCTGATGCTGTTCGAATCGCCGACTAATCCAATGCTGCAAGTGGGTGATATACAAGCGCTCGTTGATCTGGCTAAGAGCAACAACGTCGTAGTGGCTTTAGACAACACGTTCGCTGGCCTGCATAACCACGGACAGTTTGAGGTTGACTACTTCATTCACAGTTTGACCAAGTACGCCAACGGCCATGGCGATACGATGGGCGGCATCGTAATCGGCTCGAAAGAGAAGATTCGCCGCATCAAACCATTCGCAACGAATATGGGCCCAACCCTCGATCCTAACGCTGCGTTCTTGATTTTGCGCGGCCTCAAGACCTACTACCTCCGATATCGGCAGCACTCGATTAATGCGTTGACGATTGCTGAATACCTCCATGCACATGCCAAGGTTAAGCGCGTCAACTATCCAGGTCTTGAAACCGATCCAGGCTATGCGCTGGCAGCTAAGCAAATGCACGACACCGGCGGTGTACTGGCATTTGAACTGGATGCCAACAAAGATCAAGCATGGAAGTTCATCGATTCGCTGCAAATCTTTGCAACAACGGCAAGTCTGGGATCAACGGAATCTCTCGTTGCTCCAGTCAGGCTGTATCTGGGTAGTGATTTGTCAGATGACGAGCTGCAGCGTTCTGGAATTACCGATGCAACAGTGCGACTGGCCGTTGGCGTCGAAGACGTCGACGATCTTATCGGCGATCTGGAGCAGGCTTTCGCTGCAGTATTTTGATGGTGTTTTCCCCGTAAGCACCAGCGTGGCACTTGGCACCTGGCATAGGGTAGATGTTGACGCCGAGGCAGCAGCGCAATTTATTGCTGCGGGCTTGGGCGCCCAGGTGCGTCCTCGATCGCAGGAAATAATGCCGCTTCGCCGCCTGCGTGCCACTGTGCATATTTTTTCATTACAGATAAGAACATGTCGCTGGCGACAAAGTCACTTAGCCATTTCTGGGTATGTGTGTATGGGGTTGCAGCAAACCAATCGCGATCGGTATTTGCAAATTGTCTGACAAACGGAAGAATCGCATAGTCGGCGATGCATCCATGCGAGCCTAACAACATGGGTGTTGCTGCCAGCCGCTGCTCGATTATTTGGATGAATTGCTCGGCCTTGTCGCGATGCTCGGTTGCGTGCGCTGCTGTAAAGCGGTCCGGATATTTGTAGCGATCCAAATGGTATTTGAAATCCGTGTCGGCGCTGCGGATCAGATCGAGCGCTGCAGAAAGACTCTCTAGCTCAGGGTTTAACCAGCCGAGCGGGTCATGTTGCGCCAACGACCAGTGCATTATTTCGAGACTTTCATCAATAACCGTGTCATCGGTTAGCTGCAGCACGGGCACAGTCGCCTTTGGACTGATTCGGACCATTTCTGCCGGCTTGTCCCGCAAGACCACTTCGCGTAGTTCGCACTCTATGCCTGCCGTTGTAATCGCAAGCCTTGCACGCATCGCGTATGGGCATCTGCGAAAGCTGTAAAGGATCGGCCGGTCTTGCGTCACAATTTTATGGCTTGTCGTGAGGACGGCTGCCCAGGTGAGTTTCGCCGCGCTGGCGGGCGAGTTGGATTTGTTTTTGTCGTTCGCTGAATCGCTCGCGTTGCTCGTCAGTGAGTCGATCATGGCATTGGGGGCAGCAAACTCCGGGTACGAAGCGCGGATCCTTGGCGTCTTCGACGGACACCGGCAAGCGGCAGCCGTGACATAGGCCGTAACTACCCGGTTCCAGGCCGTGCTTGACCGAAACTCGCCCGTCAAAAACAAAACACTCACCGTCCCACAAGCTGTCTTCTTCAGGCACTGTTTCCAGATATCGCAGGATGCCACCTTCTAGGTGAAACACCTCATCGAAACCCTGCGAACGCAAATACGCAGTGGATTTTTCGCAGCGAATTCCGCCTGTGCAATACATGGCAACTTTCTTGTGCTTTGACAGCGCTTGAGACTCGGCCACCCATTTGGGAAAGTCTCGAAAGGCTTTTGTTTTAGGGTCAATGGCGCCCTTGAAGCTGCCGATAGCCACTTCATATTCATTTCGCGTGTCGACGACCACTACTTCGGGGTCGCTGATCAGTGCATTCCACTGGTCTGGTTTCACATAGGTCCCGGCATCTTTGGCGGGATTGATGTCCGGCACGCCCAAGGCAACGATTTCCTTTTTCAGGCGTACTTTCAGGCGATGAAAGGGCATCGTTGCGGCGAAACTTTCCTTGTATTCCAAAGCTGTCAGCCGCTCGTCGCCCTGAATATGCTCGATCACGGCATCGATACCAGCGCGTGACCCAGCGATGGTGCCGTTAATGCCTTCACTGGCCAGCAATAAAGTGCCAAACACGCCATGCGCCGCGCACACCTGCCGCAGCGGCTCACGCTTGCGCTCGAAATCGGGGAGATCCGCGAATTTATATAGGGCAGCCACAATAATTGCGGGGTGCTCTAGGACATTTGTCGTCATTGTTCGAAGTCGTCTATTACAAAAAGCAGGGAATCAGCCAACAGAATCCCAGAAAACCGTCTTTGAATCCTGCGGCCATGTTAATTGGATCCGGAAAAACGTCAACGCCAGAGTCCAGCGTAATGAGGCAATAGCCGGGATGCTCGGCGCCAAGGATGGCGCCGGCGAGCGCCCATGGACGGGTTCACAGCATTCCCGGTTAATGCCTCATTACGCTGGACTCTGGTCGGCACCACCTATAGAGGGGGAATTCAGATCCGAAGGCCTGCCGACAGCGTTAATGATTCAAGAATTTCCGCGCCCGCCCCATGGCCATTAGCGGAAAATAATGCCGGTACAAGTTGTAGTTGATCATGAACGCACGCTGCAACTCGGTTCCCTGTGAAATCCGCTCTTTTGTTGCTTCGTCGCGCAAGTCCATGCGCGCCCCAAAACCATATCCCGGAAATCCGGTGCCCGTGTAATAGGGTTCATCCCAGGTGCCGTCGTCAGTTTGAGTTGAAATCAGAAACTGCAATCCGCGTCGTATTGACTCTTGGTGCTCGAGATCGTGTGTCGCCAGCAAGGCCATTAATGCCCAGGCAGTTTGGGAGGCGGTGCTTACGCCAACGCCCCGCTGACGCTCGTCCATATAAGAAGCGCAACTCTCGCCCCAACCGCCATCTTCATTTTGATGTGCCAGGATCCAGGCAGCAGCGCGCTGAATATACTCACTCGACATGT
>JAHEEO010000101.1 GCA_024640665.1 Rhodospirillales bacterium
TTGGTCGCGAGACGGCGTGTGCGGAACGCATTCTGGCAAACCTTGCGCGGCGTGCTTTCCGTCGACCCGTCGATCAAGACGATATTGAAAGGCTGATGCCGTTTTTCCATGCCGGCCGAGAGGTGACGGGTCAATTTGATGGTGGGGTTGAGCAGATGATTACGGCTGTGATCGCAAGCCCGGACTTCCTTTACCGTGCCATTCGGCCGCCTGCTGATTCGGAAGCTTCGCAAATTTACGCGCTGAGTGATTTGGAACTTGCGACACGATTGAGTTTCTTTCTGTGGGGCCAGGGTCCAGACGACCGTTTGCTTGAAGTGGCGGATCGCGGCGAATTGAAAAACGCAGATGTCATGGCCGCAGAAGTTAACCGCATGTTGGCTGATCCACGTGCGCAGACTTTGATCACCAACTTCGCCGTTCGATGGCTGAATATCGATGACTTGGATTCGGTCGATCCAGATGACCGACTCTTCCCGGATTTTACTGAAGAGCTTCGAGAAGATTTTGCAATAGAAACGGAATTGTTTATTCGTAGCATTTTGCTCGAAGACGAAGATGTGCGCGAATTACTTTCGGCAGACCATTCGTACTTAAACGAACGTCTTGCCCGGCATTATGGCATTGCGTCTGTGCACGGCCCCCAGTTTCGTCGTGTAACGCTGCAAGATCCGGTGCGGCATGGCTTGTTAGGTAAGGCAGCCGTGTTGATGCGAACTTCGTACGGCGACCGGACGTCGCCGGTGCTGCGTGGTGCATGGGTCCTCGAGAAACTGATGGGCACGCCTCCTACTCCGCCACCGCCTAATGTCGAAACAGACTTGACTACACCGGAAGGCGAGTTGCCGAAGACCGTGCGCGTTCGGCTGGAGCGGCACCGTGAAAGCCAAAGCTGCAACGGTTGTCATGGCGTGATTGACCCTTACGGCCTTGCCCTGGAGAATTTCACGGCAATCGGGCAGTGGCGTGATGTCGACAACGAAGCGGACGCACCCATCGACGCAACGACTACATTGCCGAGTGGCGCTGCAATCGACGGTCCTGTTCAGTTGCGGGAGGCCTTGTTGCGCCGTTCGGATCAGTTTGTGTTGGCGCTCACTCAAAAGCTTACGATGTACGCGCTGGGTCGAGAGCTTGAGTATTATGATATGCCGCAGGTGCGCGCGGCCGTGCGCGCAGCGGCAGAGCAGGATTACAGATTTTCAGCGATCGTTCTGGCGGTCGTTAACAGTGATGCATTCCGAATGCAGGCGTTGTCACATGAGGCACAATCAGCAAACGCGCAGGTTGGGTTACGCTAAGCGGGCGGCACTGTCGCTCTATGTGAGCATTTGAAAAATTGAAGGGGTAAGGGCAATGTATCTTACGAAGAAGCATCTTTCTCGCAGAACAGTGTTGCGTGGCATGGGCACTGCGGTGGCGCTGCCACTTTTAGATGCAATGATCCCAGCCGCCACAGCACTTGCGCAAACCGCAGCCGCGCCGAACCTGCGCGCCGGTTTTTTCTATATTCCGCACGGCGCCATCATGTGGAACACAGCGCACGGACCCGACATGGATCATTGGACGCCCAGCGGATCGGGCGCTGACTTCAAGCTCAGCCCGATCATGGAGCCGTTAGAAGACTTGAAGCACTACGTAACTTCGTTTGCGAACCTTGAAAACAAGGCCAGCGCAAATTCAGTGCATGCCGTGAATCCGGCGACATGGCTGAGCGGCGCTAAGCCAGATTTGCAGTCGCCTGGCGCCAGCATGACGCCGACAATTGATCAAATCATCGCTGCGCACATCGGGCAATCAACAGCATTACCGTCACTTGAGGTGGCATCGGAAACGACTATCCAAGTAGCTGCGTGCACCGGTGGCAGCGGAGGCTGCTATTACAGTTCGACATTGTCTTTCCGGAACGCGACGTCGCCGTTGCCGATGGAATTTAATCCCCGCAAAGTCTTTACGCAGTTATTCGGCGAAGGCGATACGCCGCAAGAACGCGACGCCATTTCGCGGCAAACGAAGAGTATTCTGGATTTGATCTCTGAGCGCACGCAGGAATTGCAACGTAGTCTGGGTGCGAGCGATCGCGCGCTGCTTGGCGAGTATCTCGATACGGTGCGGGAAATCGAGCGGCGAGTCGAGATGGCTGAACAGCGCGACTTATCCGGTATCGATT
The DNA here is from genome assembly GCA_024640665.1 of Rhodospirillales bacterium. GTDB lineage: Bacteria > Pseudomonadota > Gammaproteobacteria > Steroidobacterales > Rariloculaceae > JAHEEO01. The sequence continues at coordinate 2,171 of JAHEEO010000101.1, forward strand.
TGCCTGAAGCGCCTATCGGCGAACTCGATTCGTTTGATGATCAGGTTCGGCTCATGTTCGACCTGATCGCCTTGGCGTATCAAGCCAATCTGACAAAAGTCGCTTCCTACATTATGGTTGCCGAAGGCACTAACCGAACCTACAACCACATTGGCGTGTCTGACGCGTTTCATCCGCTTTCGCACCATGCGAATGATATCGGTCGATTGCAGCGCCTTGTGCGCATACAGCGCTACCATATGGAGCGGTTTGCGGATTTTCTCGCAAAGCTGGATTCGATTCCCGACGGTGAAGGATCGTTGCTGGATAACTCGATGTTTATGTATGGCTCAAATATGAGTAACAGCGACCGCCACAATAACTATCCGCTGCCCAATATTTTGGTCGGCGGCGGCGCTGGAACGCTCAGCGGCGGTCAGCACATCACGTTGCCGGAGCACACAACGCTGTCGAATCTGCATCTGACCGTGCTCAATAAAGCAGGTCTTGAACTGCAGAGTTTTGCTGATAGTACCGGCGAGATTGCTGGCGTATAGGGCAGTCGTGAAGGTAGCAAGCCAACAACGTCGTGCAATACTCCGAGCTGCTGTCGGCGGCGTGGTGGGCGCAACGTGCTCAACGCTCGCAAATAGTGCGATTGCGGCAGAGCCGCTGACAATTACGCCGTTAGCGAACGATATCAATCTTATCTCTGGCGCTGGCGGAAACGTTGTGGTGGTGTCGACAGCTGATGGACAGGTAATGGTTGACAGCGGAGCTGCAGAGTTTAGTGATGTGCTGTTAGAGACGCTGCGAGAATTGCCGAGTTCGGATCGAATTCATACCTTATTCAATACGCACTGGCACAAAGCGCAAATAGGCTCCAACGCAAATATCGGACAATCGGGTGCGCGCATCATTGCGCACGAGAAAACCCGTTTGCATCTCGCCACCGATTTCTATCTGCCCGATCAGGATAGATACGAGTTGGCACAGCCGGCCGCTGCACATCCTACAGAGAGTTTCTTCACGGGTGGCGAGACCGTTATTGGGGGGCAGCAGATAACTTATGGCCATCTGCTCGAGGCCCATACGGATGGCGATATATTTGTCAGGTTTAGCCATGCCAATGTGTTGGTTGTTGGTGATGTCATATCACCAGAAGTCGATCCCGTGCTGGATTGGTTTGGTGGGGGCTGGATAGGTGGGCGCGTTGACGCGCTCGAATTCCTGCTCAATAACAGCGATGACTCAACGAGATTTGTACCCAGTGTCGGGCCTGCCGTCGGGCGTGCCGAAGTGCAAACCGAATACGAGCTGATGTCGACTTTATTTGAGCGGCTGGTCGAGCTGATTCGCCAAGGCAACCGACCGGAAGATAGTCTTGCCGCAGGCGTCATGGATGGATTAAGCCGCAATTTCCATGACCCCATGAAGTTTGTATATGCGGCACAAAAGAGTCTCTGGGCACATCACAATACGCTGTCGCATGACATCGTCTAGCTGCAAATGAACCGGCTATTTATCGGTATCGTCGGCGTCTGTGCCATCGTTGGCAATGCCTTTGCGCAAGGTACTCTTGCCGAACTCATACAGCGCGGTAGCCGCGACGCTGCAATAGAAATGATACGTGCAGGCAATGACGTCAATATCGCCCAAGGCGACGGTACGACGCCACTGCACTGGGCTGTATACAAGATTGACGCAGAACTGGTCAGCTTGCTGCTGCAAAGCGGTGCTGAGCCTGATGTTGTCAATAGCTATGGTTCCAGCCCATTGTCGGAAGCGGTGAAGACCGCAAATCTCGAATTAGTCGAAATGCTGCTCGCTGCTGGAGCTGATGCTGAAGTGCCAAACCAAGATGGCCAAACTGCGCTCATGCTGGCAGCCAGAGTCGGTTCCCTGGATATTGCCAAGTTGCTGGTTGCGCAAGGTGCTGACGTCAATGCTCGTGAAAATTGGCGCGGTCAAACCGCGCTAATCTGGGCGGTCGACGCAAACGCGGCGGATGTGGCGGCATTCTTGATTGAGCAAGGAGCCAACGTAAATATTCGCGCAGCGGCGAACGACTGGGGCGCGCAACTTACATCTGAGCCACGTGCTCAATATCGTCCCACTGGTGGACTGACACCCCTGCTGTATGCGGCGCGCTCAGGTTGCACGGCCTGCGTCGAGGTGATTTTGGATGCCGGTGCCGATCCAAATCAACCGAATCCGGACGGCGTCACACCGCTCATTGTCGCCATTGAAAACTTCGCATTCGATGCTGCGATATTGTTATTGGACCGAGGGGCCAACCCGAATACATGGGATTGGTGGGGCCGCACGCCTTTATATGCAGCTGTTGATATAAATTCCTTTACTGGGCGGGCTGAAAGATCGGGTGCCGTTCATCTTGCGTCCGCAATAGATGTCATCGAATCGCTGTTGAGTGCCGGCGTCAACCCGAATCCGCAGCTTAATATGCATCGGCCTGCCCGCGGCGGCAATTTGAGCCGATTTGTCGACGATTCATTGACCACTGGGGCGACGCCATTGCTGCGTGCAGCGATCGCTCACGACAACGATACAGTGCGCGCTTTGCTGGATGCGGGCGCACATGTCGATTTGCCCAATGTCATGGGCATCACGCCGCTGATGGGCGCGGCTGGGATGGGTGTGTCGCGGCGCGACCGGAGAATTGGTCTAGGCAGTAACGTAGAAGCACGCGCAATAGAGACGCTGCAGATTCTGCGAGCCGCCGGTGCCGATATCAATGCTCGCGTGGTGGCTAATTTCAATAAGACTGCCCGTATTGCGCGGCCGAGCACGATGACCGAGAGAGAAGGGCAGACTGCTCTATACGGCGCCATCAAATTCGGCTGGGCCCAGGTTGCCGAATATCTGATAAGCAATGGTGCAACGGTTGATATTGTCGATGCGCATGGTAAAACGCCGCTCGACGCTGCAACAGGCAATACAGGTGGTCGCGACAACACAGTGTCCGAAGAAATCGCGGCGATGCTGCGGGCAGCGAGCGCCCAATAAAATAAGGATTCTTGGTTTAGATTCTCAATTCGCGGCCGGTCATGATGACTGAGCTGTGCCCCATTGCGTAAAGTCAGTAGCTGAATGTCTATCATCGAAGTTAACGGCCTGGTAAAGAAATATCCAAAACCCGGCAGTACGACCGAGTTTTTTCATGCGGTGGACGGGATTTCTCTGCAGATCGAGGCGGGCGAGATCTACGGCATTCTTGGGCCGAACGGGGCAGGCAAGACAACGTCATTAGAAATGCTGGAAGGCTTGACGGTGATCGATGCTGGCGAAGCATACATTGATGGCATCGACGTAAAAAAGCGCCCCTACGATGTGAAGAAGATCATCGGCGTTCAGCTGCAGGCCAATGAGTATTTCGATCATCTGTCCATTGCAGAACTAATTGTGCTTTTTGGCTCGCTGTATGGGCTTGAGGCCGATGCAATGCGCTTGCTTGCAAAAGTTGGATTAGAAGAGAAAGCCGACGCGAAGCCGGCTGCATTGTCGGGCGGCCAGAAGCAACGGTTTTCGATCGCCAGCGCGCTTGTGAATGAGCCAAAGGTTTTATTCTTGGACGAGCCGACAACCGGGCTTGACCCGCAGGCAAAGCGCAATCTGTGGGATCTGGTAAAAGGCCTCAACAAGATCGGTATGACCATAGTGTTGACAACTCACAATATGGAAGAAGCGGAATATTTGTGCGGCCGAATCGCCATCATGGATAGCGGTCACATCATCGCGGAAGGAACGCCGCAAGAACTCATCCTAAAATATGCTCCCGAGCCGCCTCTGGCCGCTTTGCACGGTAATCTCGAAGACGTATTCATTAGCCTGACCGGCAGCGCGCTGAGGGAATAGTCATGAAACTGGCATTCATCATGGCGCGGACCTTTCTGAAGCTCTTTTCGCGAGACCGACAAGCCATCTTTTTTAGTCTGTTTTTCCCGATAGTCTTCATGCTGATATTCGGCGTGTTGGGTGCCGGCGACGAAGACCCGATCGAAGTCGGTGTTGTTAATCGCTTTCCCAATGAACTGGCCAACGAGTTCATTGCCACGCTGAACAGCAACGAGTTATTTGCTGTTAACGAAGGGGACGAAGCGGACTTGAGAGCGCAGCTTGTCGACGGAGATCTAACGCTGGTGCTGCTGCTTCCGGAGAGCTTTCAGGATAACGGAGCTACTGCGGAACTTACGGTGTTGGTAGATATGTCGCAGGCCCGGCAACTCTCGCTCATAAGGCCGGTGCTGGCGCAAGCCCTTGTTGGCGTCGAGCGTGAACTTCGCAATACGACGCCTTTGTTTTCAATTCGCGAAGAAGACGTGCAGGCGCGGTCGCAAAACTATTTGGATTTTCTGGTTCCAGGCTTGTTGGCGCTGACACTCATGCAGCTCAGCATTGCCGGCAGCGGGTTCAATATCGTCGAGTTTCGGCGTAAAGGGATTTTGAAGCGGCTGTTCGTTACGCCGATTCAACCCAAGGATTTTATCGGCGGCCTGGTGATGTCCCGCCTGGTGCTGTGCTTGATGCAAATTACGTTTTTGTTGGCGGTTGCTGTATTCTTGCTCGATGTCACGTTCGTTGGCAGCTTCATTTCAATGTATAGCGTAATTTTGCTGGGCACCGTGATCTTTCTCAGTATTGGTTTTTGTCTTGGCAGTATCGCCAAAACACAACAGTCCATCATGGCGATCGGAAACCTCGTTACGTTTCCGCAGATGTTGTTGTCCGGGGTGTTCTATCCGATAGACGCGCTGCCTGCTCTCGTTCAGCCGCTGGCGAAAATACTGCCCTTGAGTTTCGTCGCTACGGCGCTTCGAGAAATCGCTGTTAATGGCCTCTCATTGCTTGAGATGATGCCTAATATTGTCGGTCTAATTGTCTGGCTCGGGGTATCGTTGCTGCTGGCTATTCGCCTTTTTGTCTGGCAAGAGGTCGCGACATAGCCGAGCTCGACGCGTCCATAGTTGCCGTCCAAGAGATGATGCAGTAGCAATCAGTGATGGAGCTGGGGAGAATGCAATATGCATAAGTGGGCTACAGAGTATCGGTGGGCGTTTAGTGCCGTTTGCGCGTTTTTCGACTGAATCATTCGAAGCTGCGGACCTTTCAGCTTGAGTCTGATACGCTGTTGTTGCAGCGTCGTTCTGTAAGCAAGGGGGTGAGCAATGAGACGTAGAATTCTTTCTCTGCTTGGCTGCGCAGGCATATTCTTGTCGGCGGCCGGGCAAGGGCACCATTCTGTTTCTGGCGTATTCGATGCCGATGCACCGTTTGATTTGACCGGCACCATTAGTGAAGTCGAATGGATCAATCCACACGTTTACATTCACCTTGATGTAACGGACGCCGACGGCAATATCGTGTCTTGGGCGCTTGAAACTGCGCCAACCCAGTTCTTCCGCAATGCCGGTGTATCGAAATCCATGTTGGAAGGGGATGGCGGCGAAGTCAGTATCACTGGAATTCAGGGGCATGACAAAACCAAACATATGGGATGGATTCGGCGAATTACGTTCGCCGACGGGCGCTTCATACAAATTTAGCTGTTGTGCTTCTATCGAGCTTGCCCGGACGAATTTTTCGTCAAACCCCAAATCCCAAACGAGGCAGACAAAATGAAAAAATGCTACTCACTGGTCGTTGCTCTCGCCGCAGGGCTTTGTGTATCGGCCGGCATGGCTCAACAGACGCCGCGAATGTCCAATGGTCATCCAGATCTCAGCGGTGTTTGGTTTGGCGGATTTCAGCCAGGCGTTTTTGCGGCCTCGGACGGGATTTCCGTGTGTCTTTCAGAATGCGATGAGATCGAAGGGTCAGAGACGGCGGGCCAAATGATTTTGCCACCGCTCGAACGCCCGGCTTATAAACTGGAGTTCGCGGCGCGCGTGGCAGATCTGAACGAACGGCAAGTGCAGGAAGATCCTGTGCTGCGTTGCGACAATCCGGGGCTGCCAAGGATCGGAGCACCTGACAAGATTATTCAGAGTGCTCGCGAGTTGGTATTTCTATATGACGATGTCAACGGCAGCTTCTGGAGAATCGTCCCGATAGACGGCCGAGCGCATCGCGAAGATCTTGAGCCAACCTATCTCGGCGATGCGGTCGGGCATTGGGAAGGTGACATACTTGTCGTAGAAACCGTCAATTTTGTCGATGACACCTGGTTGACTGACGATGGCGCCTTTCATTCGGATGGCCTGCGCGTTGTAGAACGATTTCGGCGCACCGGTGACGAATTGGAGTATCAAGTAACTGCTTATGACCCAGCGGTTTTGACTGAGCCTTGGGCCAAACAGCCAGCAACGTTTACGTTGAGTGATTTTGAGTTAGTTGAGTCGCCGCCATGCCGCGACCGAGATTTGCCATTGATGCAAGATCTATCAAGTCACGATAATCCCCGTTGAGCCTTAGGTGTATTATCCAGGTCGCTCGTTAGGGGAGTGATTAGATGACGATAAATATGCCTTCCGGTGTTACGGAGCTTGGGGCAAAAGACCTCGGCAGCCTGTTTCATCCAAATACCAACCTGGCTGTCCACCACGCGAACGGTCCAACCGTCTTTACGCGGGGTGAAGGCATTCGTGTGTGGGATGATCAGAACAACGAATATATCGAAGGCATGGCCGGACTATGGTGCGCAACCCTCGGATACGGCGACGAGGAACTGGCGAAAACTGCGTATGAGCAAATCAAGAAGCTATCGTTTGCGCATTTGTTTGCCGGAAGGAGTCACGAATCCGCTATACAGCTAGCCGACAAATTGGCGAGCATGGCGCCATTTCGGAATGCCCGCATATTCTTTGGTAATTCGGGCTCTGATGCAAACGACACTCAGATTAAGCTGATCTGGTATTACAACAATGCCATTGGTCGGCCTAAAAAGAAGAAGATCATTAGCCGAAAAAAAGGCTATCACGGTGTCACAGTCGCGGCAGCAAGCTTAACCGGATTGCCACCATTTCATCAGGGTTTTGACATACCCATTCCTCGCATTATCCATACAGAGTCTCCTTACTATTATCGTGGCGCTGAGCCGGGTGAATCCGAAGAAGACTACGCAACACGCTTGGCCGCCAGTCTTGAGCAGCTTATCTTGAGTGAAGACCCAGACACCGTCGCGGCCATGATCGCAGAACCCTTGATGGGCGTCGGAGGGGTGCTGCTTCCGCCTGCGACCTATTTTCAGAAGGTTCAAGCTGTTCTCGACAAGTACGATATCTTGTTGCTCGACGATGAAGTTATTTGCGGATTCGGACGTTGTGGCAACACTTGGGGCGCCGACACGTTTCATATGAAGCCGCATACAATTTCCGTGGCTAAAGCACTGTCGTCGGCATATCTGCCTATCAGTGCCGTCATCGTGCCAGACTTTATGTACGAACCGATGATCGAGGCAAGCGGGGAAGTGGGATTGTTCGGGCATGGCTTCACTTATTCGGGCCACCCCGTTTCGGCTGCTGTGGCTCTGCGCACGCTTGAAATCTACGAAGAGCGAAAACTCTACGACCATGTGCGTAGAGTAACCCCGAAATTTCAGTCGCGATTGTCTGCGCTTGGGGCTCATCCGCTGGTTGGAGAAGCGCGAGGCGTTGGCCTGCTCGGTGCCTGCGAACTGGTTCGCGATAAATCGACCAAAGAAGCGTTTGATCCGAGGCTTGCAGTCGGCGCAAAGTGCATGGCGATGTGTCAGCAGCACGGTCTCATCGTGCGGGCCATCGGTGACGCGGTTGCAGTATGTCCTCCGTACATTGTCAACGCTGCAGATATCGACGATATTTTTGATCGATATCAGAAGGGGTTGGATGACACGCTCAGTTGGGCGAGCAAAGAAGGATTGCTGTAGAAATGGCTGCAGATCGAATTCGATCTGGTCGCAGTAAGCGGCTGGATTTGGCGCTATGGATTTGTGACAGTCCGCTTAGCGATTGTGGCCGGTTATACGATAGCATGCATGCTGCTGTAGCTTCGCAGCGATAATATTTGGGTCTGTCTATGGCGCGCGGTAACGCTAAACGGATGGTCGTGGTTCGCAGCGAGAGAATCACGCCACACATGCAGCGAATTACTTTTGGTGGTTCGGACTGTTCGGGTTTCACGGGAGAATCCAACAGCGCCTATATGAAACTGGCTTTTCCCGAGGCTTTGCAGAAGGGGGCAAGCTTAAAGAAGCGTATTCGCGTAATGCTGAAGGGTGAAGCGCATGTCGTACGCAGTTACACCATTCGCAGCGTCGATACACAGAAAACCGAAATCGATATGGACTTTGTATTGCATGCAGATCACGGCGTGGCATGTACCTGGGCGCGCAGCGCGAAACCGGGAGACGAGAT
>JAHEEO010000102.1 GCA_024640665.1 Rhodospirillales bacterium
GACGACGATATAGACAGGATCGAAATTAAGACTTCGATTCGCTACCGGCTCGCGGAAGTAGATCGTCCCCGCACTGTAATCAATGTCATAGTCGAGATGTCGATTGAGCGGTTGCGAACTCAAGATTTCATCTGGACGAAAACGGTCGCGGATCTCAATACTTAACTTATCGCTGCCCGAGACTATCAGCCGCTGCGACAATTGATACGGGCCAGACGTGCCGTCGCCGCGCAATTCGTCTTTGACGAATGATTGATCCGTATCCGCGGCAAAAGCGCTATAGCTAATACGCTCACCAGATCTTTCGGAACGAAAACCCGTCAATGTGCGGCTGTATCGGGACAACTCCGTCACAGTCATGCCCGTTTCGAAATCACCAAACATCGCCACAAAAGCATCTTTTTCCAGCTTGACATACAGTCGCTCGCGGCTGGCCGCGTCAAACCGTTGCTCCGTATTGTCACCATAGAGCGTGTAGTAACGGTCTGGATCGATCACGCCGCCAAAGGGGTCATCCGGTTCATTACGTTCACCGTCGCTATCGAACGCCGCCGTCAGCAAGGCACCTTTGACGCGGCCTTTCGCAAAGAACGCCAACCGGCCGGCATCGTAGTAGTCCTCGTCAAAGCCAGCAGCGTTCGCGAGCTCCATCGACTCGCTTATCCTGTTGTAGCCCACAGTGCCTTCAACCAGTCCAACCAAGATCCACTCACGGGCTTCCGGCCGCAACCAGGCTCTCAGCTCCTGTGGATATTCCTGCGAATAGTCGATGCGCAAAGTGACTTCACCCGCGGTCGTTGTGGGCTCGAGCTGCACTCTCGCAATACCGCTGTTACCTACCCGCAATGTAGGCGTTCTCTCGCCGGTCATGATCACGGAATTTTCGCGCAGCCGCTCGATTGCCCACCAACTTCGATACGGCGCATCGACGACAAAATTTGCAATCGTTCCATAACGCGCTGGCTGGCCCCATCGATCGATGAAGCGAATCGCAATTTCAGGTCGCGTGCGGCCATCCGCCACAAGAGCTGACTCTGCGAGCATGATTTCGCCTCGAACTGGCGGACCCGCAAAGTGCAAAGCGCGCTCAATCGTCTCCATCGTGCCGTCGGCGTGCGTAATGCGCGCCGTCAGCAGATTCGGGCCATCCTCCAAGTCGATGCCGCGCCAACGACTCAACGCAAGATCGCGTGCGGGATCCCGATCTATCCCTTCAAAATTCAAGGCGCTGACCGGCTCACCATTCAACGTCAACGAAACGAGATCGTCCCGCGCGTGCTTGATAACGACTTTCGTCGTTGGAATGGCCGGCGAAAACGATACAGCTGGCCAGACCATCGAGCGGCCAGGCTGTTGATCCCCCAACCCGATTTCTGGATCGGCATTTTTTACAACGATGGGCTCGTTGGTCGCATCCGCCGCAGCGGCAGTAAGCGCCATCACTGTTGCTGGCGGACCGGCAATGGTCACAGTCTGGCTGCCGCTGTGCGCCCGACCCACAACGACTCGGCGAGGTGCATTCGGCGCAAGTCCGCTAATATGCAGCTCGACGCGGCGATTCTGCGCGCGACCTTCAGATGTGCGGTTGTCGGCAACGGGATGGTCCGGGCCCACGCCACTGACAGAAATTCGATCTGCATCCAACTCGAGGGCGTCGCGCAGGAAATCCGCGACCGACTGTGCTCGCGCCTGAGACAACGCATAATTATCAGCAAATATCGCCTCGCTCGCGGGGGCGATACGCAAATAGTCCGAGTGACCGGTAGCGACGATTCGAATGGCCTCCACGCCTCGCCAATCATCAACCACGGTACTGAGCATTTCCAGGTCAGATGCCCGCAATTTTGCCGACAACGTATCGAATCTAAGCTGCAGCACATACTCGCGACTAAACGCCGTTGCCGCACTCACGCTGGCAATCGTCTCGGCCACGGGCGTTTGCGCTTGCTGTTCATCCAACGAGAAGCGCGCTAGCGCACGAGTCGTCAATTCACCACTGAGTTCCGGACCAGGCAGAGCGGCGAAACGGATCAGCTCACTGCTCAGGCCCCGCATGTCACCGATACTAAATGTCAACGCCTGGCCGACCTGCCGAACACTGACGCTCGACGAACCAACGCGACTCGCGCTCTCTGCAACGAAATTCACGCCATCCGGGAGCATGACCATCAGCTGCACATCGAGCGCATCGACTTGCTGTGTCTTTGCTACAGCAACTTCGTAGTTGAATACGCCGTCATCAACGTCTTGTTCCATTTCGAGCGTGAGCTCGCCGGAAGGTGGCGGCTTCAGCCGCGCATAGAAATCCGCACGGCCCAACATGCCGGGCTGCAGATCCACAAACTGCGAAAACCCGGTTCCCGCAAAACGATTGGCGTCGTCGCAAGGTTCAATTTCCACAGAATCCGGTAAGGACTCCGTATCCAACTGGGCTGTATGCACACCGGCTCTGAGGCCTTCAAAGTGATAGCGGCCGTGTTCATCTGTGATTGCAAACCGGCCATCCTCAAGATACACGCGCGCACCCGCAAGGCCGAGGTCTTCATGGAGATCAAGGCCGGCACATTGTCCCAGCACAACACGACCGGCCAAAAACGATGTATTACGAAACAGGTCATTCGTAATTCGCAGCGCGGCTCTCCCGATATTCGATTGTTCGGTTGCCGTAGAAGCCTGTGCCACGTTGACAACTTCGCCATTGCTGGCTCCAGGCACGACAGCCGTAACATATCGCAGCGTCAGACTTGAATCGGCGCCCAGATCCCCAACGGCAAACACCAACGTCCGGCCATCATCGGACATATCCGGCTCGATCGCCGCACCAGCGGGCGAGTCGCTGATGCCAGCCTGCTTTTGCAGCCGCGCTGAGCCAACTGCATAGCGCAACCCCGCGGGCAACGCGTCCTCGATGCGAATGTCCTCTGCCGCTTGCATGCCGCCTGCATGACTCAATGTGATACGGAATTCTACAAAGTCGCCGGGCGCTGCTGTGTTGGTCGTGGCGCGTTTCTCAATGAACAAATTTCCGGATGCAGGGTCCAGAGGGACGTCAGCATTTAGTAAGCGCGCACCCGAAACGGAAAATTCCTGCCCATAAGACGCTTCTGTAATGACAAATGGCGCTTGTTTGAGTGCCTGCAGCGTCGCAGCCGGCGCTTGCGAAGGCGCCGAATATCCAAGCGGCGCGACAAGTTCAAGTCGGTACTGGCCCGGCGGCACCATCGGAAACCGATATTCGCCGAGTCCAAAAGTAACGGGCTTACCGGAACCATCGATGATTTCGCCGCCGCTGATGACCGTCGCTGGAAACGGGCTCACACCGTCATCAGACAAAGGGCTCGCAGGCAATCCCGTGCTGGTATCAATCAATGTAATTTGCGCGCCGTCTATCGGATTACCTGTGCGCGCATCAAAAACCAGCGAAACTGGATCAACGGCTACAGCTGCCGACGCGCGATCATTCGAATCCTCTATGTCGACATACGCAACTAACAGTTGCGAATTGATGCTTGTTTGAACGAGGCAGTCGCCAGCATTCGCTGCCCCGAAAACCGTCGCAACGAAACCGGAAAACACACCGCTGTTGGACTCGGTTTCAGTAAGTCGAATCTGCTCGCTATCGCTGCCAGCGGAGCTACTCACATTGACAACAACGTATTCACGGACCGTCGAGTCAAGATTTTGATCTGGATCGACTAAGCGGACAAACGCCGGTTCCCCGCCATGCAGTTGAGTAGAAAACTCGAGCGCATGATTCGCAGACGGATCCAGAGAATTACCACCCAACAAGTACGGGCCAGGAAGACTGTCAAAACCGCTGCCGGTCAAGCAAGCGGAAGGCCCTATTGGCTCATTGAAAACACCGGCACCCGCTGAGATTCGCGTAAACCGGATCGTTGCAGGGGTCCGCTCGACAACCGTCACGGTATCGACTTGGTTGCTGGTGGCTATAACTTCGATACCGGAGCTGCCGATGAAGCTGACATTGGCTCGATTAACGATCACCGTGCCAGGCGGCGTCAGCGGTTGCGCCGTCGACAAGCCTGCAAACGCCATAAGCACGGCAAAGCCGAGCAGCCTGACCAGCAAGCTACCCGGCTTCGACGCGAACCGGGAAGGACTATTACCTCCCCGGTTCGCCGCCGAGAGACCATGCAGTTCCAGACGGTACAACTATCGCTCTAATAGCCATCACGGCAGGCTCGATGAGCCACCGATCGGCACAAGCAATGAACAGTTGTTACTGGATCGTTGCTTGGAACAGTATGCGAACCGGATTATCGGCCGCAGTCGTTCCGACGCTTAGACCCGGCGGTTGAATTTCCAGCGTAGCGCCGGTGAGTCCGCAGCCGTCCGAATCCGTATCGCCTGCATCAGCCGAACAGAAAAGCGTCGAAGCGGGTCCTACACCCAGCCGAATTTCGATGTCGTCAGTAGCGCCGTTGTACTGTGCCAGCAGGATCGCAAGATCCGTGCTCAGCACGTCCGTTACCAACACGCCATCAGCGCCAACTGTCCCGTTATTGGTCACGAGGATTTGGTACTCGACAATCGCACCGGGGATAGCTTTCGGATTCGTCGTGCCATTGAACGGGTCTGAGATTACGCTGCTAGTCTTAGTAATGGTGAGATCAGCCGAAGAGAAGCTGTAACCATCATCTGCAGTTTCCTGACCATCACGACCAGCATCCGCAAATACGACATCGACAGATGCGGTATCGGCGCCAGCAGTTTCCGCTGTAGCGCTTGTCGCGCCCGTTGCTGCATCGTGAGTAACGGCCACCAAGCGCACATTAGCTACATCTGCATCGACCGCGCCGATAGGTGCATCGATCACGACAAATACAGTGACAGAGGCGTCTGCCGCCAACTGATCGATAAACGTCGCAGTATCGGTCGCTGCCTCATAGGTGCCGTTGGCATTACCATCGACAAATACTCGCAGATTGTTGCCATTGACATCTGAATCGGCATTGCCGTGAACGGCTGGATCAGCACTCGTCAAGTTCAACGCGCTCAGCGCATAATCTTGAGTAGTGTTACCAGAGTTCGTCACAGCAAACGTCGTTACAGCAGCCGCTTGGCCAGGGTTTACGGCAGTAGCCGCTCCGCCCACTTCGGCAACCGTCAGATCGACCATATTGTCTACAAGAAAAGTCGTTGCCGAGCCATTGCTGGCGCCAGGCGTGCTATTGCCCGTCGGCGAACTTTCTATGGCCAACTGACCAACGCCGCCTACGGCATAGTCAATAGTCGCCAAGTTCCCAATTGAAGTCCCTGACGCCGTCCCGGCGGCCAAGGCATTATTGGCGGCCATCATTGCCGCCAGCGTCAGCGCTGCGTATATGCCCCGCTTCAGCGTAGTTGTCACCGATCTCATTTCGGCTACCTCCATGTAACACGTGAGTGCATGATCAACAGGCCACAAACCGCCGTTCGCGAGCCCTGTTTAACTCGCGCTGGCGTTTCCCCGTGTGAAGGAAATGTGGGTGGTGCTGGCTTCCTGCCTAGCGAACCACGGCGCGGAACCGCGCAAAGCTCTGCTCACCCACTTCTAACGGTGTGTTGAGCGCCCATCTAATATGGGTGTAGTCATCAACCTGTGCTGGTCTCTCAACGCCGGCATCGGTCTTAACAATCAGGGCGGCGGGCTCGGCATAGCTCGAGCCGCCGTCAATGGAATAAACAATTTCGGTGCCTGGACCAAATGCAGTCCCGGCCACGTAACGCATTTGCTCTGGAATAGGATTTGTAATGCGAATGTTGTCAGCCGGCTCTTCGCCGATATTCTTGAAGGTCACGGTGTAGACAACCTCGTCACCAGGCAAGGCCGTTTCCACCGGAATCAGCTCTGTTTTCGATTGCCCTGCTGTATCCGAAGTCGTCTGCACTTTTTGCACGACAGTCTGGACATCGAGCGCACCGGTCTTCTGCGCCGGAGCTTCTTGGGCATATATCATCGACCCGCAAAACATTGGACCGAGGACGGCCACCGTGAGTGTGATTAACTTGCGCATGAATTTCTCCTCAAGCACTTTCAATTGATCTTGACCATGAATTCGACGACTTGGGGTCCATCGACGGGACTCATATCGCCGAGCAGCACAATGACTTCCGGAGTAGCTGGCGAGAACTCGCCAGCATCGACATCGGGAGTATCTGTCAACGCGATTCCGTTGAGGCGCAGGGAGCCAGGGACATATTCGGTATTGTCGGGAATCGCATCCTGAAGAACCGCAGCAACCGCTGTGCCGGTGCCTTCAGCCGCAACTTGAATGGTATAGGCGATCTGCGCGCCTGGAATTGGGCGGGCACCGCCGTGCGGGTCTGTCACGGTCGCCAGCTTCGTCAGCTCCAGTCCGATCTCTCCCACCAGATATTCGCCTGTTGCTTGAGCACTTCCGCCACTGGGACCCAGCACAGCATCGACACCGGCGTCGCCGCGGGCCGCGACAACATCGCCGATTGCGCCGATACCGGTCGTTGATTGCACTTGAATGCCGGCAAAACCAATCAACCCATCACTGACGCCGGCAGGAATATTGCCCAGAAAGAACACATCGACAGACTCACCGGGAGCGAGCACCGGATCATTCACGCCTGGAATATAGTTGCTGTCCGCCGGGCTGATATCACCGCTGGCGTCAGCATCGATCAGCAAAACTTGCGCGGGCAACTCAGGATCAAAATCGTCTCCGTCGACAGCGGCAATCGACGCCAGCACGAATGACTCGCTGCCGTTACCCGTGTTGGTGATCGTGAAGTTGAGCGGCTGACCAACGGCGCCAGGACTTACCAACCGCTCTGGTGTCTGCAGCAGGATGTCCACATCAATGACTTCGGCGACTTGAAATAGCGCAACATTGGACGCACGAACGCGCGTCTCGACGCCAATCTCGTAAGTGATCTCAGCCTGATTCGCAATAGCTGTGCCTGCGACGGTGCCAGCCGAATCGGCAGGGCCAGACGCCAATGCGCAGCCTGCAAGGCTTATAGCAATCAGTCGATGCATCCTGCATCCTCAATTTGCAGCAATCGCGCTTCCTGCACGATTTCGTGAGGTACATAATATTGACGAAACCCGCGAACGGGCGTGACCGTGATCACATCGAGCGACGCGTTTTAGACCCATTTCCGGAGCTGCGTCACGGCCTCGAAACAGCACTGTGGCAAAGGCGTGACCGCCATGGCCACCGTGGTTATACTGTCCACCGCATTTCCAAAAAACCAAATTCACGAATGACGACTCGACTCGAATCCCTCAGCAATTGGATTGCTGAGGTCGCGACGCTTACTCAGCCCAAAGACATCAAGTGGTGTTCTGGCACTGCAGACGAATATCACCAGTTCATCGACCATATGGTCGATGACGGCTCGCTGATACCGCTCAATCAAGCTCATTATCCGGGCTGTTTTCTGCATCGTTCCGATCCAAGCGACGTCGCCCGAGTCGAGCACTTGACCTTCGTTTGTACCGAAGATGAGAGTGATGCTGGCCCCAATAATCATTGGATGGCGCCGTCTGCAGCGAAGTCGAAGATGGAGCAGCTTTATCAAGGCTGCATGAAAGGCCGCACCATGTATGTCATCCCATATTGCATGGGACCGGTCGATTCCCCCTACTCTCGATGCGGCGTCGAGATCACCGATAGCGCATATGTCGTCGCCAATATGTATCTAATGACACGCATGGGCAATGCTGCGCTGGCGCGAATTGAAACGGACGGTAATTTCGTAAAGGGGCTTCACTCGGTTGGCGAACTGGATCCCGAGCGTCGCTTCATCATGCACTTTCCCGAAGAATTGTCGATTATGAGCTTTGGTTCGGGATACGGCGGCAACGCCTTGCTCGGCAAAAAATGTCATGCGCTGCGTATCGCGAGTTTCCAAGCTCGCTCGGAAGGCTGGCTGGCCGAGCATATGCTGATCGTCGGCATCGAGAGCCCGCAAGGCGAGACGCATTACCTAGCCTGTGCCTTTCCGTCTGCTTGCGGAAAGACCAATCTGGCGATGCTCATTCCGCCGGAAAGCCACAAGGGCTGGAAAGTATGGACCCTGGGAGACGATATCGCATGGTTGCATCTCGACGATAAAGGCCAACTGCGCGCCATTAACCCGGAAGCCGGTTATTTCGGCGTAGTCCCGGGCACGAACCCACAAACAAATCGTAACGCCTACGAAACGATTCAACACGACACCATATTTACCAATGTCGCCGTAACGGCCGACAATGACCCGTGGTGGGAAGAAAAAGGCTCGGGCGAGCCAGCAATCAGCTGGCTTGGCAAAGCATACAAGCCCGGCAATGGCGCGGCAGCCCATCCGAACTCCAGATTTACAGTTGCGGCCAAGCAAAACCCAGCCTACTCAAAGCTGGCGGAAGCGCCAGAGGGCGTGCCTATCTCCGCAATCGTTTTCGGCGGCCGACGCCGAGAACTCACCCCGCTCGTGTACCAGGCTAAGGACTGGGCCCACGGCGTTCTCGTTGGGGCCAGCGTGGCTTCGGAAACTACAGCTGCCGCCATCGGCAAAGTCGGCATCGTGAGACGCGACCCCATGGCGATGAAACCCTTCTGTGGTTATAACTACGCCGATTATTGGGCGCACTGGTTGAGCTTTGCTGAACGCTCGAATTCCTTGCCCAAAGTATTTCACGTCAATTGGTTCAGGCGAGATGCGGATGGCCGCTTCTTATGGCCAGGCTTCGGGGAAAACCTGCGAGTTCTGCGCTGGATCATCGACCGGTGCGAAAATCGAGCAAGTGCCGACGAGACGGCGATTGGTTTTTTGCCCAAGCCAGACGATATCGACCTAGCGGGCCTCGATGTAACCCCCGAGACGCTTGGCAAGCTGCTGGCTGTCGATGCCGAGCAGTGGCGCGAGGAACTTCAGCAGATAGCAGAATATTTCGACGAATACGGCAACCGCTTACCCGACGAGCTGAGGGCCCAGCAACGCCGCGTTGCCAACGCACTTGGCTAGTTTAGTCAGTTTAGTCTTCGACGACATAGTGCACGGCCAGTGCCGTGCCTGGCTGCGCAATCCGCCCTAGCCCAATAACGCCTTGACCCGTGAGCTGCGTGCTATCGCGGCGGACGAAAAACTCTTCGCCGCTGTCGGTAAGCACGAACGTGCCATTCGTACTCTCATCAATCAGAGAAATCTTGCCGCGGTGCACTTCAACACGGGCATGCAAGCGCGATATCAGCGTGCCTTTGACTACGACATCATTGTCTTCTGCGCGGCCGAGCGTGGCTGACTTGCGGCCATCACCCACCAGTATTTCTTTACCCTGGAACCTCAGGCTCAAACGCTTTGGCCGGCCAGGCAACACATCGCCCATCCCGACAGCCGGCAACATGCTGGTTGCTTCGTCTGGCTGCCAAAGGACTTCAAACAACACGATTTCGTCTGCTTTTCCGCGCACTGTTGCCACATCGATCTGACGGACCAAGGAGCGCCATTCCGGACCCAGCAATTCAACCGTTGCCAGCGTCGTAATGATCTGTTTGGCTTTTGCCTGGCTTGTCATGCGATTCGCCGTATGCACCGCCGAGCCGAAAATATCACGCTGTTCGCGAACGACCGGACCGTAATGGCAACCGATTCGGATGGCCACATGACCTTCTTCATGATCGAGTGCTCGGTCTTGAGATATCTGCTCTTGCATGCGCCGGGCAGCACTCATCGCATCGTCGGCAGTGGGAAAAGTCGACATGACTTCGTCGCCCATCGTCTTGATTACACTGCCGGAATGCCTTTCGGTTGCCGCCCGCATAATCTCCAGGCAGCGGGACACCATCTCCCGCGCCTTGACGTCACCAAGACGCTCATAGAGCTGCGTGCTGCCGACGACATCGGCAAACAAAATCGCGACTTCTACGTCACTACCCATCGATACATTCTCATCTGCCCAAAAAGACGAGCATGGAGATTATACGCAAACAGCAGGCATACAACGCATTATGTAAGAAAAGATTGAGCCTATTTCTCTGCAACAATGTAGGCGACCCATGCCGGATCCGCCTCGCCGGTTGCAGACTCGCTGTATTCGCCATTGCACTCGCCGTCTTCGTCTTCGCCTTCCCAGTAGACCCGAACTTTTGAAAACCCGGCTTCTGCAAGTAATTCTCGAATCTCCGGTAGCGACCAGAGCCGCCAGTCATAGGTAAATGCCCGCTTGAGCTTAGAGCCATCGGGAAATTTAAAGTGGATATGACAGACCATGCGTCCGGTCACCGGCTCATACAATGCCTGGTCCCAGACGTAGGTGAAGCCTTTGAACTTGGTTTTTTCTTTCTGGACGGCCATGCCTTCCGGTCCACCGAAAGCATCCAAGAAAAACAGGCCATCAGAGTTAAGAGCCTTGTGGACGACTTCAAAATAAGCACGCAGCTCATCTCGGGTCTTGAACATAAAATAGCTAAAGTTGAAGGCACCGACGATATCCACGGGCGGAGTTTCCACAGTGCGCACATCGTCCAGCCGCAACTCCAGA
>JAHEEO010000281.1 GCA_024640665.1 Rhodospirillales bacterium
AGCGCGACAGATTCGGCACCCGGTTTATCAATTATGAATTACAGCACCAGCAGCATCTTATCTGGGGTGCAACGGCAGCAATGCTTGCCACACTAAGAAAAATATATTATGAAACATGATGATAAAGGTAATATCTCGAAATTACTTGAAATAATGAAACGGCTTCGCGATCCGGACAACGGCTGTCCCTGGGATGTCGCACAGACGTTTGCGACAATCGCGCCGTATACGGTCGAGGAAGCCTACGAGGTCGCGGATACGATCGAACGCGGCGCCTATGACGAGTTGCCCGATGAACTCGGAGATTTACTGTTTCAAGTGGTGTTCTATGCCCAAATGGCCGCTGAAGAAGACTGGTTCGATTTTGCAGATGTAGTTGAGACGATCTGCGAAAAAATGCGCCGCCGGCATCCGCATGTCTTTGCTGACTCCGGCGAGCAACCGGATTGGGAGGGGCATAAGCGCGCAGAGCGCGAGCAAGCTGGCAACTCCGGCGTGCTGGCGGGCATTCCGACAGCGCTGCCGGCGTTGACGCGGGCATACAAACTGGGCAAACGAGCGGCGTCCGTTGGCTTCGACTGGCCATCGCTGCCTGGTGTTCGGGCCAAGCTTGCTGAAGAAACGCAGGAATTGGACGCGGCCTTGCAGGCCGGCATAAAGCGCGATATCGAGGCCGAGATAGGCGACGTCTTCTTTGCCCTGACGAATCTATGCCGCCATGTCGGGGTTGATCCTGAGCAGGCATTGCGGGGCTGCAACCGTCGCTTCGAGGGGCGCTTCACTGGCGTTGAACAGTCAGTGGCAGCCAGCGAACTGAGTTGGGAGCAACATACGCTCGATGTACTCGAAACCTACTGGCAGCAAGCCAAGCAGGCCGAGAAGTTCAGCTAACATTCATGCCTCCAATCGTATTGTGGGCGCAGTTCTTAATTGTCGTGGCGTCCCTTGACCTACAGTCTGGTGGTATTCAAGCTAACCCAAGGGAAATCACGTTAAAGCCGATAGAGGGCACTGAGTGGACCGATACAATCTAAACAGCCGCAGACGTTCGCACTTGGGTGCAGTAGTGCTTTGCGGCTTACTGGGTCTCGGTTGCAGCGCTGTTGCTCAGACAGATCCGCGCGATAAGCAGTCTGATCCTCCCGCGCTTTCGGGCCTGCGCGTAAATGGCTCCGACTATCGTATGCGTATGGTGCAGAATGCCAGCATCAGCTTGGAAGACGCCGTGCTTATCGCAACGCGCGATCGGCCTGGACGAGTGGTGCGGGCAGTCACGGTTGTCGATAGCGGCCGACAAATTCACGAAATCCGGATTCTGCTGGATGAGGGGCCGCGGGTTGTTACCGTGCGCATCGACGCTCAAACGGGCGAAATCCGTTAGGCATTTAGAAGGTGCGGCCATGCGTATATTGCTGATCGAAGACGACCAAGTGCTCAATCGAGCGCTGGCAGAGCAGCTTCAGGAAGCTGGTTACCGCGTCGATAAGACGCTGGATGGGCGCGAGGGCTGCTATTTCGCGGAAGAATTCCCAATCGATCTTGCCATCATCGATCTCGGGTTGCCGTCTATGTCGGGCGTCGAGATCATTGAAAAGGTCCGTGGCGCCGGGAAGGATTACCCGATTTTGGTGCTGACCGCTCGGGATCGGTGGCAAGATAAAGTAGAAGCATTGAAGCTCGGGGCGGATGACTATGTGGTCAAGCCGTTCCACAGCGAGGAATTACTGGCGCGCGTCGATGCATTGCTCCGGCGTGCCGGCGGTTGGGCACAGTCGGCGCTCGTGTGCGGGGCAATCACTTTGGACACCCGCAGCCAGGAAGTGACCGTCAACGAAGTTCCGCTCGAACTCACTAGTTTTGAATATCGGCTGCTTGAATACCTGATGATGCATGCCGGCGAGGTGCTTTCAAAGTCGCAGATTACCGAGGCGCTCTATGATCAAGACTTCGAGCGCGACAGCAATGTCATTGAAGTGTTCATCGGCCGGTTAAGGAAGAAGCTGGATCCGAAGGGTTCTGTGAAGCCGATCGAAACGCTGCGCGGACGAGGCTATCGGCTGGCGTTACCGCGCGGCGCACCCGCGGCCACCTAAGGCCTTAAGAATTATGCCGGTTGCACGATCCTTGCGTGGCCGCGTGTTGGTTTGGGTAAGCGTCGCACTCGTGGCGCTTTTCACGTTAACGGTTGTGGGTTTGGACGTTGCGTTTCGGCGGACAATAGATCGTTCGCGAGCCGAACTGTTGGAGGCGCAGTTACTGGGCCTCATCGCGCTTGCCGAAACTGACGAGCAGGGTCGGCTGGGATTACCGCACGAAACCATTAATCCACAGTTTGGCGTGGCAGATTCCGGTTTGTATGGGGTGCTGTGGGATGCCAATGGACAGCAAGTGTGGCAGTCGCAGTCCTTGGTTGGCCGGGCATTTCCACAGACGCCAGCGCCGGGGCTCGGGTCGCAACGCTATGCAATAGTCAATCCACCGGATCTGCCCCCGATGGAGGTGCTGCTGATGGAAATCGAATGGGAACAGGTCGACGGCACCGTTACGCGCTACACATTTGGTACGGGCGTTGCGCTCGATCGTTACGTTGCGGAACAAGAGGCGTTTCGCCGCAATGTCGTGGGATGGTTCATCGGTGTGTTGGCGACGATGCTAATTGTCATCGTCGGCGTGTTGAGTTGGGTGCTTCGGCCGGTCAAACACTTGGCTAGAGAGGTGCGCGAGGTTGAAGCAGGGGATCGAACCCGCTTAAACGATCAACAGCCATCCGAACTCGTCGGCCTTGCAAATAACATGAACGCTCTGATCGACAATGAGCGGGCACGCTTGAGCCGCTATCGAAATACCCTTGACGATCTTGCGCACAGCTTGAAAACACCGCTTGCTGCAATGCAAACCCTGCTGGCCGAAGCAAAGTCGCCGGAAGAGCAAAGACCTGCGCTACAGCGCGAACTTTTGCGCATGGATAAGCTGGTGTCTTATCAACTGCAACGTGCACGTGCCGGCGGTTCGACC
>JAHEEO010000282.1 GCA_024640665.1 Rhodospirillales bacterium
GAATTGGATCTGAAGCAGCCGGCATACCTATTCGCGTTGCGCGCGGAAATCGTGTTGGCTGGACGAGTACCAAAGTTCGCCGCATATTCACGCTTGCCATACATCCGGCGGGACATCGCCGTGGTCGTCGATGAGGCGCTCGAGGCGCAGGTGCTCGTAGATGCGGTTCGCAAGTGCGCGGGCGATCTATTACAGGACGTGATCGTATTCGACGTATATCGTGGAAAAGGCATAGATGCAACAAGAAAAAGCGTGGCCCTAGGGTTGATTTTGCATGACGCTTCACGCACCCTTACTGACGACGATGCGGATGGCGTTGTTCGGTCGGTTACGCAAAGTTTGGCGCGTGACACCGGCGCAACAATAAGAACTTAAAGACTGACACCGTTCTCATGGCACTCACTAAAGCAAGCATGGCTGAATCGCTGTTCAATGAACTTGGATTGAACAAACGCGAAGCACGTGAGTTAGTCGATTCCTTCTTTGATGATCTCCGCAATGCTCTAGCAGCTGGTGAGCAGATTAAGCTGTCCGGTTTCGGAAACTTTGATTTGCGCGATAAAAACCAACGCCCAGGACGAAACCCCAAAACGGGGGAAGAGATCCCGATTACGGCTCGCCGTGTCGTGACGTTTCGTCCGGGTCAAAAACTAAAGTCGCGAGTGGAAGTTTATGCTGGAACCCGGAAATAACGACGAACTTCCCCCAATTCCCGGTAAGCGATACTTCACGATCGGTGAAGTAAGCGACTTGTGCGCGGTCAAGCCCCACGTGCTGCGTTACTGGGAGCAGGAGTTTCCGCAGCTCACGCCGGTCAAAAGGCGCGGGAATCGCCGCTATTATCAACGCCAGGACGTCCTGATCATCCGGCAGATTCGTAGCCTGCTTTACGAAGAAGGCTTCACGATCGGCGGAGCACGTCAGAAGTTGGCCGGCGACGAGGCACGCACTGACACGAGTCAGAGTCAACAGATCATTCGCCAGCTTCGCACGGAGCTCGAAGAAGTCCTCAGAGTGCTGCGTCGTTAAGCACTAGACCGATCGACGACTCGTACCCATAATGGCGCCCTGGTTCGGGGCGTGGCGCAGCCTGGTAGCGCACTTGCATGGGGTGCAAGGGGTCGGAGGTTCGAATCCTCTCGCCCCGACCAACAATTTAACCTCACGGTAACTAGATGACGGTAATGTGGACTAGTCGTTTGCAACGAATTGCGCGACAATCGGTCGACAATACCAACAACAAGAATTTTCCTGGTTCACATGGGGCTCTTTCGCGTAACTGACGGCCGTATTGCGGGGAACATGACACGTTATGTTCATTGAGCAGTACAAGCTCGACCGTAATCCTTTCGCTGAAGACAGCGTTCGGCCACTCTTCGTTTCGCAATCGATGCGCGAAGTCTCTAGTTTCGTGCGCGCCGTCGGCGAAGCAAAAATTCAAAGCCTGTTCGTGACCGGCGCCGCTGGCGTGGGCAAGACGACGCTGTTGTCACAGCGGATTCGCGGCTTCCGTGACGTTTCCTTGAGCTGGGTGAGTCCCGACGTCGATTCGCCTAAGCGGCTCTACCAGAAGCTGCTGCACGATTTGGGCCCAGGATCGGTCGAAGGTACGGTCGAGGAGCTCAGAAAGATCCTCGAGGTTTATCTCGTCCACCAGCGCACGAATGGCCGGCTCTCGGCCATTGTTGTGGACGGCCTCGAGCGCCAGCGCAGCGAAGTGCTCAACGAGATTCGGCGCTTCTTTCATGTTCGCGCTCGGCATCTACCAGTTTTGCAGTTCGTGTTCCTTACTCGCAACGATGAGCTCGTTGACGACCTCATCGGCGAACACGAGGGCGCCGGAGTCGCCAAAGCGAAGCATGCGCGCTTGATCGGGTTCACGCTCGAAGAGACACACTCTTATCTGCGGATCTGTTTGCAGGGCGCGGGTTGCGAATGGGCGAGCGATCTGATTCCCGACAATGTCGTGCTCGACATTCAAGCATTCACACAAGGTGTCGTCGGCGATATCAACGCGTTGTGCTGCGACGCTTTCAATGAGCTCGCAAAGCAGAAACACGACCCGGCAAAGACGCTCCGCATCAGCAGCACGCTCATCAAGGGTGTCGGCGCGCGGCTCCATCTGCGGCATGACCCAGATACTTGGTCTCGCACGATCGACGAGACGCTCTCACCTGATGCCGTGCGAGTCAGCGATGTGACGCAATTGAAGATCGAGTCGGCAAGACTCATCGTTTCGAGCGGCGGCAAGCAGTTGGCCGAGGTGACGCTCAGTCGCCCACGCATGATTCTTGGCCGTGACCCGGGCTGCGATATCAGTCTGGACAGCACCTATCTGAGCCGCTTTCAAAATCTCTTCATGCAGACCGACGGCGGCTGGATGATCATCGATCTCAACAGCACGAACGGCTGTTTCGTGAATGGCCGCCGCGTGCGCGAGCACCGGCTCAGGGACGGCGACTTCATCGCCGTTGGGCACCACCAGTTACGTTTTGCGAGTCTGGGTCGCCGCGCTGAATTAGCTGCCAGTATGGAAGAGGCACCGGAGACACCGGAACCTGTGTCCGTATCGCCGACGGACGATACTATTTCGACCGATATCAGCGACGAGCGAAAGCAGTGGAGCCTTCAGAGCTGAGGTCTGGGTTGCTGCGTCGACTGGAGATCCAGGGCGTCGATCCTGCTCGGTGATGCCTCGAGCACGTGATCTTCGATGCCGAGCAAGATCGGCTGCGCATTGTGCCGATAAATATTCACTTTCGCATTGTAAACACGGCGCGACATTCCGTGCTTGTCGTTGACGGTGATTCGGCGGATTGCGAACTTGCCGTTACCGAGGTTGGAGCCTGTCAGGTAGCACTTGATTGCATCGACTCGATCACCGGACAACTCTAGTCCTTCGAGTTTTCCGAGATTCTGTTCCGCACAGCCGATGAATTCGATCGAATTCAACGTGACCTCGTTGGCCGATCCATTATTCGTGCTGGGCAGCGTTGCCTGGAATTCCCCGACG
>JAHEEO010000283.1 GCA_024640665.1 Rhodospirillales bacterium
CCTGCGCGCTGCCGCGTCGGTAGAAATCCAACAAAGGCAACATGTCGTCAGCAGTGACCGGCCTGCGAAACGCACGTCGAGCAAGATCGCTCAAAATACGCTCTGCGCAGAGGAGCTCTTCCGCCTCACTCGCTGGTCGACAGCTAAAGATGCGCTCACGGCTTTCGACCGAACCACTGATTCCGGTTGGATTGCTGGGCCCGACGATTTCGATGCCGAAAATTCGCGGTACCGAGGGCTCGCCTTCGCCTGGCGCAAACGACTCGAGTAACTGATCGGATTCAGCATAACTTCGCGCAACGAATGCGGCACCGACTTTGTGGACGCCAGCGGGCACGTCCAAAACGAGATTGCGAAAACGATTCTTGATTTCCTGGACGGCTGCTATCTGTCTTTGATCTACGGCCCGCGAGTCTTCTTCGCCACCCAGTTCTTCCTCAAACACTTTCACGCCATCGATCGTCATCACTACTTTGTGGCGATACTCGAGCCACCCCTGCGGGTAAGCACGCAGCTCTGTGCCGCCCACCGCAGCGACATTGAGATTGAATTGATAAGTGCCGTCGGCAGGAAAGTAATGTTCGGCAATCATGCCGCCTCGAGTACCAAGCGGCAGCCCGTCTACGTGGCCGGTGCGATCATGCCGGTCACTTCGATAGTCTGCCCTGACCGGGTCGGGCTTGGGATTACCGACTGCTCGAATGCTGATATCCCTGGCCGCCGCAAAGTATTGATCTAAATGTGTTGGCGAAACACGCAGCACTTCCGCAACATTATCGAAACCATCGCTCGCCATATCACCGGGTAATATTGCACGCGCATCAATCTCTATCCCGAGCAAGTCGCGAATTTCCAGTGCGTATTCCGTTCTATTCAAGCGATGAACTGGGACGCGTCCGGGGGCCGGTCCGCGCTCTGCGGCGGCCGAATCGAGCGTGGATTCCAATGCTGCAACAAATGTATTTTTTGTTTCGCGGTCGGGGCGTGCCTCTCCAGGCGGGGGCATTAAGTCTCCGGCCAACTTGAGAACGACCTTCTCCCAGGTTTCCGGGTTAGTGCGCAGTTCGTCGGGTGCGGCAGCTTCCAATGAAAGCCCGCCAGCGTATTCGGCATCGTTATGACAGTCAGTGCAATACCGGTCAAGCACATCCCAGTGCTCTTCAACCGCGGCAACCTGCGGTCCTCGATTGCATGCGCTTATCAGTATTGCGCTCGCTGCAACAAGAATCACCCAAGCATTTCGTCGCAGCCTACGATCCGTCTCAACAGAGAAATTGTTACTCACAGCACCCCGCCACTTAGCCTGCCGCCCCACCACAGGCCGTCATACACATTAGAGATAAATTGCGTTGGATCGCCCCACTGGGTATCGAACTCAGCGGTTACACCTGCGGCGATCATTTCCTCTGCGCTATGGCCGCCTCGCATTAACTCCTCCACGCGCTCGCGAACTGCGGTCAACATGGCGAGTTGTCGCTCCAATGCCTCGCGCGCTTGAACTCCACCACTGCCCGGCACGACTATCGTGTCCTTATTGCTCACCTCCAGCAGTCTTTGCGTTGCCGAAATCAGACCGCCAATCCAGCCACCGGTTGCATGATCAGGGGTTGGGTATGCGTTGACTGTCAGCACGTCACCCGTCATCAAGACGTTTTCATCACTTAAATAGACGTAGATGTCACCGTCCGTATGGGCCTGCGGTAGGTGTCCATATTCCACCTTTAGATCGACTGCGAGCGGCGGCGGAAGTTCCGATGCATAAAATGTCTGCGTCGGAAGTGCTGCATCAGCTCTTGGCGCATATGTCTTGTCTTCCCAGTCCACGTAATGCTCGGCACCCATCCACAAGCGCGTATTCTCATGAGCGACGATGGCAGCACCAGCAGCGAGCGATTCGTTCCCGCCGGTGTGTTGCGGATGCCAATGCGTATTGAAAATCAACTCGACCGGCCGATCGTTGAACTGCGTTCGCAGCAGCCGTGCAAGCTCGGATGCGAATTCAGGCGCGCCACTGTCGACGAGCACTAACGCATCGCCATTGTTATGCACCACGACATTCCCCCCTGCGCCGGTGATGAGGGTCGTATTGCCGCTCAACGGCTCAGCCACGATTTCGGCAGCAGTCGCACGCAAGCTTTGCAGCACAAACGGCAGCGCGACAATGGCCGGCGCGCCAGCAGAAATTGATCCGAGAAAGGCTCGACGATTCAACATAAACATCAGTGATTTCGGAACGTTATGGTTGCTGCCTAAGCGCTAAAGATACTAGAGACGGCATCGATTTAGAAGCAGTCTAAAAACCGTGGCGCACAAAAATGCTGATTACTTCGCCCGTTCAGCGCGCTTGGCAGGCATAGCGTCACTGCCCAGCGCGGCGCTGTCGCTCACCCCATACGCCAGACTCACCATTAAAATTCAACATGCGCTTGTTGGTGACGATCAAGCCCGCATAGTCGGCTGCGGAAATGGTTTCGATTCGCTCGTTGGCTTCGCGATCGATATCCCGCCAGCCACTGACGACTCCGTACGCAATCAGTCGCTGGTTTGTAATGACAATGATTATGCCCTCGCCCTCACGCTTATCAAGTAGCCGCTCACGTGCATTGAGCTTGATCTCGTCGAAGTTGCTGGTACGAATATTTGATGCCAACAAACGATCGCCGTCGACGACGAGATGCACTTGCTTTGCGATGTCACCGGTGTTGATCTGCGCATTTACGGCCTGCATGGGCGCGCCGGCCAAGAAGATCGATACCAGTGCCAGAACCCTATAAGTGTTTTGCATTCAAACTCGTCCTTCCCGATGTGATTTGTCTATCCGGCATTACCGCAATTGACGCAGCGATCATCTGCCCATTAGATCACTTCTTGATATGCTTCGTTAAACAAAAGCCGACAAGGACGAATTTAAAAGATGTCGTTTCTCAAAACCACCGTGGCCACAGTGCTTACTGCAACAATTGCCATCGTGCTATCGGCTTGT
>JAHEEO010000103.1 GCA_024640665.1 Rhodospirillales bacterium
TGCCGGTCAGCATGGCGGCGCTGGTGCTTTCCCGGCCCTCAGTGTTTGTGCGGGCGCCTAAGACCGAGTTGCAGTAAATCACCGCCGAGGATTCCATCCAGGCGCAGTGTTCGCCCATGCTGGGAACATTGCCGGCCAGATACGGCGTGCATGTCTTCAAGATTTTGATGCCTCTGTCTGCAGCGTAATTCTCGCTCGATCGGCTCAAGGCTGCGGCTTCCGGGCTTGCGCCCAATACTTCCCAATTGTCGGGATCGTATCCAGCCTGCAAATGACAACTGTTGGTGACGACAGCAGGCACCTCGACGAGCTCGTCGCTGTCCAAATCGAAATAGGCAAATATTTTGTCGGCACCGCCAGGGTAATCTTTGTAATAGTTTGCGAGAAAAGGCGTGGTGCTGCCTGGCACGCCGGCCACGTTTGTGGTGTTTACGAACTCTTCGCACCCTAATGCCTGCGAATACCTGACTAGGAGTTCCATGGCCTTTTGTTTGGCGGCGCCTGCGTCACCGTTGAGCATGGCCTTTTCGTCGTCGGACAGTTTCATGCGATACCTAATGGTTGCGGTCTAGTTAATCAGTGCGATCGAGATTGTCGCTGAGTACTTGTTGCAGCTGCGCATTGTCTACGTCGCGCACGGCGCCGGTGCCGGCTAGGTGCATAGCGTGCGCGGCTGCCGTGCCCATGGCAATGCAGGGTCCCATTACGCGAATTGCAGACAGCGCCTGAGTGTCGGCGTCGACACAGCGACCTGCAGCAAGCAAATTGTCGGAACCTGCCGGTATCATGCAGCTAAGTGGAATGAAATAGACGTGATCGTCGGGAAACTGCTCCCAATAAACGACTTCGGCCGTGTCGTGCAGTTCCACCCACCAGGCACAGCGTGCAATGGCATCTTTGGGGCGGTGCGTGCTGCGAATATCCGCGAGCGTCAGCTGGCGGTCGCTCGCGATCCAGCGCGTCTGACGGATTCCAGGGTTGCCGTACACGCGTACTTTGGCATTCGCAAATATGGCAGGGAACTCTGCGCGCAGGAAGGCGATGACGTTGTCGGTTTGGCGACGGCCTTCAAACACCATCTGGGCGGCCCCGAATGGATCCAGCGGTGTCTGCATGTGATTGATGTTGGCCAGCATGAAGCCTTGATCGGCAAACGGCATCAGCCACCCGTCGTGACGCACAAGACCATACTTGGCGCCCACTTCTGCGAGACGTTGCCTGACGCTGGGCATGTCGAGTTCTTTCACGGCGACTTCGTCGTAATCTTCAATCAGGAAGTTCATCGAGCCCCATACGGGCTCCACCGGTTCGCGTACTTCGAGTCCAGATTCATAGCTCAAAGTGGCATCGCCGGATGCATCGATGTAACCGGCTGCCTCCACGCGCAAGCCGCCATAGCGAGTCACGAAGTCTATGTGCTGAATGCGCCGTTTGCTGAAACTGACATCGGTCAGAACGGCGCCGACGAGCGTGTGCACGCCTGCTTCTTCGAGCTTGCGCTCCATCCACCGGGCAAGACGGACTTCGTTGTACTGAAAGTTTACGGTGGAACCCTGCAAGCGCAGAATTGAATCTTCAGCGGTTAGATCGTCGATAATCTCGTCGGCGATACCATGAGTGAGTTGATAGGCGTTCGGACCATGGCTGTACAACCCGATGATGGTTCCGATAATCGAGCCGATCGCTTGCCCTCCAATGGCGGGCGCACCGTCCGCGAGCACGACTTTCTTGCCGAGCCTGGCGGCTACCAATGCGGCTGTTACTCCAGAGATTCCAGCGCCCAGGATACAAATATCGGCAGTGATGCTTTGATTTCGGGGCTTGGTCTTCTGCGTGACGCTGCGGGTAGGTATTGGCTCTGACATAAAATACGCTTCGAATCCTCTGTCGATCTGCTGCGGATTTCTAGGTTACCGCCTTCGTGGTTCGAATTGAACCGCAGCTGCTGCTATCTGCCAGTCGGCAAGCCGATGCTGTAGGCTTGCGTCCTGGACGAATCACCGGAGTGTGGAATGATCGAACTTTTTACCTCACCGACCCCAAACGGCTGGAAAGCTTCCATTACGCTCGAGGAATTGGGGCTTGAATATACCGTTCGGCACATCCAGATGGACAAGCTCGAGCAGAAACAAGACTGGTATCTAAAGATCAATCCAAACGGCCGAATTCCTACAATTATCGACCATGATAACGGCGATTTCGCCGTCTTTGAATCTGGCGCCATAATGATCTACCTGGCCGAAAAGGTGGGCGCGTTGTTACCGACCGACGTCAAAGGTCGATCGCTGGTCATCCAGTGGCTGATGTTCCAGATGGGTGGCGTAGGTCCGATGATGGGACAGGCGAACGTATTTTTTCGCTATGCCCCTGAAAAGATTCCGTATGCGATCGAGCGCTATCAGCGCGAAGTCCGGCGACTGTTGGAAGTGCTCGACGGGCAGCTCGAGGACAACGAATATTTGGCTGGAGACTACTCGTTAGCCGATATCGCGAACTGGTCTTGGGTACGGGGCCATAAGTGGTCTGGCGTTGAGATCGATGGGCTGGACCACCTGGCGCGCTGGCTTGAAGCAGTCGGTGCCCGCCCTGCAGTTCAGCGTGGTGTCGATGTGCCGGTGCCGACTGATCTCGAGGAGATGCTCCGCAAAGCGGACGAAGCAACCTCGAAGGTTGCGGGCATACTGGCCTAGCCGCTGGATTTATTATGAGCAAAATCGCATTAGATGAAATCGTCGCGATCGACATTCACACGCACGCCGAAGCTTCGATACGAGATCCGCAACCACCAACCAAGTTTCAGGACGCCGCCCAGAAGTACTTCAAGCACGACAATCCGCGTCCGACCATTCCGGAGATTGCAGAGTATTACCGTGAGCGAAAGATCGCCTGTGTCATATTTCCAGTCGACGGGATGCATGCCCGTGGTGATAAGCCTGTTTCAAATGTAGAGGTCGCCGAACTCGCCCACGAAAACGGCGACATTATGATTCCATTTGCGAGTGTGGATCCGGCACGTGGTCAAGCTGCCATCGATGAAGCGCGTGACATGATCCGCAACTACGACGTCCGCGGTTTTAAGTTTCATCCGCAGTATCAAGAGTTCTTCCCCAACGATCCGGCGGTTTACCCACTCTACGAAGTTATCGCTGATGCGGGTTTGCCGGCACTATTCCATACCGGGCATTCCGGCATGGGTACGGGTATGCGCGGCGGCGGGGGCATTCGCCTCAAGTACGGCAACCCGATGGACGTCGATGACGTGGCCGTAGATTTTCCGGATATGCCGATTATTCTTGCGCATCCGTCTTGGCCCTGGCAGGACGAAGCGCTGTCGATGTGCTTGCACAAGCCGCAGGTCTACATCGATTTATCGGGTTACTCGCCAAAGTACTTTCCGCCGCAGTTGGTTCGTTTCGCAAATACGCAGCTCAAGCACAAGGTGTTGTTCGGCACCGATTACCCGCTGATTACGCCCGAACGCTGGCTGAAAGACTTTGATTCAATTGATATTCGCGATGAAGTTAAGCCACTTATTTTGAAAGAGAATGCCGTGCGCTTATTGCAGCTGGGTTGAGCCACGCAACAATCGCTTGCCCGGCGCAGGGCGCGGGTTCTAAACTCGGTTTAAGACGATTTAGGGGAAAGTCATGAGTGCAGTAATTGCAGAACAATCGGCGCCGAGCAGCGCTGTTGCCAGGTTTTTGAGCCGCCGACCGCAGCTATTCATCAATAACGAATGGGTCGATGCGAAGTCCGGAAAGCTCATCCCGGTTATCGATCCGGCTAATGGTCGCAATATCGCCTCGGTGGCCGATGCCGGCGAAGCCGATGTTGATGCAGCTGTCGCTGCGGCCCGGCGAGCATTGGAGCATGGTGACTGGGCGGACATGCGTCCAGCCAAACGAGAAGCCTTGATCTGGCGACTGTCGGATCTCATCGAGCAGAATGCTGACGAGCTTGCGGAACTCGAGAGCCTCGACAACGGCAAGACTAAATTCATGGCCAACATCGTCGATGTGGCCGGGACGAGAAACTACTTCCGCTATATGGCAGGTTGGGCCACCAAAATAGAGGGCTCAACTATCGATGTCTCCGCAGGCGGACCGCCGGGAACCAAGTTCCAGGCGCAGACCCGACGCGAACCGGTAGGAGTCGTCGCGCAGATCATTCCTTGGAATTTTCCTTTGGCGATGGCCGCGTGGAAGCTGGGTCCAGCGCTTGCGACTGGGTGTACCTGCATCCTCAAACCGGCTGAACAAACGCCTTTGACCGCGCTGCGTTTAGCGGAACTCATTGCTGAGGCGGGTTTTCCGCCGGGCGTCGTCAACGTTTTAACTGGGTATGGCGAGACAACCGGCGCTGCCCTAGTGCGTCATCCAGGTGTCGATAAAGTCGCCTTTACCGGCTCCGGTGAAGTTGGCAAATTGATCAATAAGTCCGCTACAGACACGCTTAAAAGAGTGTCTCTCGAACTGGGTGGCAAATCACCGGTCATCATGCTGCAGGACATGGACGTGCAGACGGCAGTCGGCGGTGCGGCACAAGCGATCTTCTTCAATGCGGGGCAGGTCTGTGCTGCGGGATCTCGGCTTTATGTGCAGCGTGATATTTACGACCAGGTGCTGGAGGGGGTGGCAGGGGCCGCGAATGCGATCAAGCTGGGCCCAGGACTGTCCCCGGACACCGAAATGGGGCCGCTGGTTTCAAGTGAGCAGCAGCAGCGTGTAATGGACTACATTCAAGCCGGTCGCAGCGAAGGCGCAAGCGTCATGGCTGGAGGTGAGCCGGTAGACCACCCCGGTTACTTCGTCAAACCGACCGTACTTGCCAGCGTAAATAACAGTATGCGCGTCGTACAAGAGGAGATCTTTGGTCCTGTCCTGGTTGCGGAGCGGTTTGACGATCTCAACGAGATCGCCGACATCGCCAATGCAACGCCATACGGCCTGAGTGCCAGCATCTGGTCAAACGATCTGCGCGCTGTCAATCGACTTATTCCAAAGATCAAAGCCGGTACGGTTTGGGTCAACTGCCATGGGCCCGTAGATCCCAATATGCCTTTTGGCGGCTTTAAACAATCGGGTACGGGACGTGAATCTGGGCGTGCAGCTATCGAGATGTACACTGAACTGAAGTCAGTTTGCATGATGATTTAGGCGGTTCGCTTGCCATTGAGGGGAGCGACATGTCGCCATTTGATCTTTTAAGTCACAGCATTGCGCAGGAATTTAAGCATCTCAAGACTTCGCGTCGCAATTTCCTGCGCAACAGTGCAACCGTGGCCGCGCTGGCTGCCGGCGGCGTTGCAATGAAGCCGGGCAGTACATTGGCTCAGCAAAATGAGCTGCCGACTCGCGGCGAGTATCTGGTGCGCAATGCCCATGTTTTGTCGATGGACCCAGTCATTGGCGATATTGCAGGTGGCGATGTCCATATCCGCGGCGGCAACATTGTCGCCGTGGGAGAGAATCTTGCTGCGCCGCAGGCCGAAGTGATCAATGGCGAGGACATGATCGTTCTACCTGGGTTGGTCGAAACGCATTGGCATATCTGGACGACGATGCTTCGCAGCATGTCAGGTGACGAAGCACAGTTTGGTTACTTTCCAACCTCGCGAGGTATCGGTGCGCATTATGTCGCTGAAGACATGTATCACAGTGGCCGCTTGGCGCTGGCCGAAGCCGCTTACAGTGGCACAACCTTTGTTCACGACTGGTGTCACAATGTGCGTTCTCCGGAGTATGCGCAGGCTGCGCTGCGGGCTCTGGGTGAGTCCGGTCTGAGGGCTCGATTCAGCTATGGGTCGGCGGCGGGTCAGGCGGCTGATGAGCCGTTGGACTTCGCAGATATCCGCGCGCTGCATGAAAGCTGGAGCACCTATTCAGATAACGACCGTCTGCGGCTCGGTTTAGCGTGGCGCGGCGCCGGATCAAGCGTTTCTCTCGACGATTATCAGCGCGCGCGCGAACTGGATCTGCCTGTTTCCGTGCACGTCAACAATTTCCAGAGCAATGCTGGCGGCATCGCCGCCATCGATGCGGTGGGCATGCTTGGGCCGGAAGTGCAACTCATTCACGCCATTTGGTCTTCGCCGGAAGAAATCCGTGCGGTGGCTGCATCCGGCGCGTCACTGAGTTTATCCCCTTACACCGAATTGCGTATTGGCTTCGGCTTGCCGATGACGCAGGAGTATCTTGCCGCCGGCGTTCCCATCGGGCTCTCCGTTGATACGCCAACGCTGTCCGGCAATGCTGACATGTTCGCAATCATGAAGGCGATACTGAATATTGCAAACGGGAAAGCGCTCGACGAGTTCGCGTTGACCGCTCGACGTGTCTTGGAGCTCGCTACGATCGAGGGAGCGCGTTCAATGGGAGTGGATGCGGTGACGGGGTCGCTGTCGCCAGGTAAGCGAGCCGACCTCATCATGGTAAACACGCGTCATGTGAACTTAGGCGTGTTTACCGACCCGGCACATATGCTGGTCGAAGCAGCCCAGCCTTCGAACGTCGATACGGTGATTGCAGATGGCCGAATTCTAAAGCGAGATGGCGCGCTGCTGAACGCTGACGTCGATGCAATTATTGATTCTGCACGTTCTGCATTAAGCGGCGTGCGAGCGCGGGCAGACTGGTGGTGATTCAAGCGTTGTTGTTGGCGTGGTGCCGCCGCATGCCGCAACCTAGCTCGGCGCCGCTGAATCTGGTTCGGCCAGACTAAAAACGGCTGCAAGCTTGTCGATGAGCCATTGGGTTTCGGCATCCGTAATCGTGAGCGGTGGAGCGATTCGCAAGACTTGGGAATGCGTGTCCTTGCACATGACACCTGCGTCGAGCAGTTGCAGCGCAAACCGCTTCGCGGTACCGAATTGCCGATCTATCTGAATCCCAATGAGCAACCCTTTGCCGCGAACGGCTTGAATAGCGGGCGTGTCGAAACGCTCGATGGCGGATTGCAGTCTTTGCCCTTGTGCCGCGGCATTCGCCACTAGATCTTCATCAAGCAGTACCTGAATGGCAGCCATAGCCACTGCGCTGGCAAGCGGGTTGCCGCCAAACGTGCTGCCGTGATCGCCTGGCGCGAATGAATGCATGATTTCTCTGCTGGCGAGAACCGCGGAAACCGGATACATGCCGCCACCCAGTGCCTTGCCCAGCATCAGCACATCGGGTTGCGCCTGCTCGTGCTGGAACGCAAACATGCGCCCGGTGCGTCCTAAGCCTGTTTGAATTTCGTCCAGCATCAACAATACGTTGTTGCTGGTGCAAATCTTTCGCACCTCGCTGAGATAGCCCGGTGGCGGCACGAGCACGCCGGCTTCGGCTTGAATGGGTTCTAACAATAGCGCAGCCGTATTTGGTGTAATGGCCTTCGCTAATTCCGCTGCATTGCCGAACTCTATTGAGACGAATCCTGGCGTCGCCGGGCCGAAATCCTGCCAATATTGGCGCTCGCTGGAGAAGCCGGAAATCGTCGTCGTGCGACCATGGAAGTTATTGGCACAAACGATGATCTCTGCCTGATTAGCGGCCACGCCTTTTTTTGTGTACGCCCATTTTCGAGCGAGTTTGATGGCGGTTTCGACCGCTTCCGCGCCGGTGTTCATCGGCAGCGCATTCTCGAATTCACTCAGCTCGCACAGCAATTCGAGAAATGCGCCCATTTGGTCGTTATGCACGGCGCGGGATGTGAGGGTAAGCCGGGCCGCTTGTGTTGTCAGAGCGGCCAAAATCTTCTTGTGGCAGTGGCCTTGGTTTACTGATGAATAGGCGCTGATGCAATCGAGGTACTTATTGCCATCGATATCCCATGCCCAACAACCCGCTGCTTTGCAGATAACCACTGGCAACGGGGCGTAATTGGGTGCTACGTAACGCTCGGTGCGGCTAATTTCAACTTCGGTAGCGCGTGAGTCATGGCTCATGAGCGGCGTTCCTAAATGAGTTCAAACGATGGCTGAAGTGAGCAGTTTCGCATGAACCTCCGGCGATACAAGTGAGCTATCCACAGCCGCCGATTATTTGGCCACCTTGCCAGTCTAATAACCGATATCATTGCCGTGCTTGCAGTATTCCTGTCAGTGACAGGCCTCATTACTTGAATGAAACCGCGTCGTCGCAGCTGGACTGGCTCCGTTAGCCGCACGCGCCGCAGCCTGTTGCCGTATGGAATAAGTCTGCGGCTGGCGCTCAGTCCGAGATTCAATGATACATATAAAAATAGATTAATTAATTACTTATATGCTTTAACTAATGTGATTCCGAGAAACGAAATAGCTTCATCAACCCAATCTGCAAGTCCGCGTCGCACGCTATTGATACTCGCAGTGGGCGTATTGATGGCGGCGCTGGATATCGCCATTGTCGGGCCTGCGTTGCCTGCGATACGGGATTCGTTCAGTGTCGATGAGCGGCAATTGTCGTGGGTGATTAGTCTATTCGTGCTGTTTAACGTCGTCGGTTCGCCGCTGCTGGCCAAGTGTTCAGACCGCTATGGCCGGCGCCTGATCTACGTTTGCAGCCTGGCCGTTTTTGTCATCGGCTCGGGAATCGTCGCCGCGGCGCCAGATTTTTCGGTGCTGCTGAGTGGCCGCGCGGTCCAGGCATTTGGCGCTGGCGGGATATTGCCGGTAGCCAGCGCCGTCATTGCAGATGTCTTTCCGGCCGAGCAGCGTGGGCGAGCGCTCGGCGCGATTGGTGCAGTGTTTGGCATTGCGTTTGTGCTGGGCCCAGTCCTCGGTGGCGTACTTTTGCCATTGGGTTGGCCGGCGCTATTTCTCGTGAATATTCCGATCGGCATCGTGTTGATGGTCGCCGCCTGGCGCAACTTGCCGGACATGGGCAGTCAGCGCAATACGCCGTTTGACGTCCGTGGTGCCGTCTTGCTGACAACCACATTGATTTGCTGTGCATTGGCATTGACTCGAGTCGAGGAACTGTGGACGCAATTTAGCGCCGGAGGCAAATTCGTATTGCTGTATTTGCTTGCCGGTGGCGCTTGCGGGCTCTTGCTGTGGCGCGTAGAGCGGGCAGTTGAGGATCCAATCTTGCCGCCTGCTTTGTTCGGGTCTAAGCAGTTGCGGTTAATCGGTATGATCGCGATCGCGACCGGTCTGGTTGAGGCCTGCATGATTTTTCTGCCGGCAGTTGCCGTGTCTCAGTTTGCGGTATCCGAAGCATCGGCCAGTTTCATGTTGCTGCCGTTAGTAGCGAGTCTCATTGTGGGTTCACCGCTGGCAGGCTATGGAGTTGATCGGTTCGGCGTAAAGCCGATCATTCAGACGGGCTTATGCCTAGTCGTTGCCGGTTTGCTTGCATATGCATTGTTGCCGCTTTCGAAAGTCAATTTCTATGCCGCTGGTGCCTGCATTGGCTTAGGGCTGTCGTCACTGCTGGGCGCGCCCCTGCGTTATGCAACCCTCGCCGAAGTGGGCAAGGAAAACCGTGGACTCAGTCAAGGGCTCCTGTCTTTGTCGTTGAGTTGCGGCCAAATCATCGGTGCTTCAGCCATCGGCGGGCTGATCGCGTCGCAAATGAATGCCGCGCTCGGGTTCCAAAACGCAATGCTCATCGTGGCAATTTGCGTTGCGCTGGCGACGCTGCTGAGTTTCGCGCTGCGCCCGTCGGGAGGGCCTGATTCGGCGGTATAGATAGTTGGCCGGCGAACGTGTCGAGTTCGTGAAATAATGACCGCTGCAGTCAGGTCCGCTTGTTCTGAAGCGCTTGAGATGGTTGGGAGACATAGACGTGTTAGATTTTGTGAAAAAGTACTATGGCGAGATTCTCGAAAAGACCGGAGATCTAAAAACCAGCGCGTGTTGTACGCTCGAGGCGCCACCGCGGCATGTGCGGGACGCATTGACCCTTGTGCACGACGAGGTTCAGGCCAAGTACTATGGATGCGGGCTCGTGCTTCCCGAGGCGCTGGAAGGGTGCAGGGTGCTCGATTTGGGCTGCGGTTCTGGTCGCGATTGTTATCTGCTGGCTCAGCTGGTGGGGTCGGATGGCCGAGTCGTCGGAGTCGATATGACCGCTGAACAAATTGAGGTCGCAGTCCGGCACCGGGATTACCACGCAGAAAGGTTCGGCTATCCCCAGCCAAACGTCGACTTTCACACAGGTTACATCGAAGACCTGGCGAGCCTGCCGCTTGAACCCGAATCGTTCGACGTCGTTGTTTCGAATTGTGTGATCAACCTCAGCCCCGATAAAGCTGCGGTGCTCGAAGGCGCTTATAAGCTGCTTAAACCAGGCGGGGAAATCTATTTCGCCGACGTTTACGCTGATCGCCGCATACCCGCGGACGTCGCCAGCGACCCAGTACTGTATGGCGAATGCTTGGGTGGCGCATTGTATTGGAA
>JAHEEO010000284.1 GCA_024640665.1 Rhodospirillales bacterium
GAAGTTCTGCAAGTGGGCGAAAAGCCTGGCAACGGCGCCATTTACCTGGCCGTAGCTGCTGTCACCGGCGCTACGATAAAGTTAGTAGAAACGGGTTTGCGGCTGTGGCCAGCTACGGCGCAGGCGTCCACCTATTTGGGCCAAAGCACGATCGCTTATATTGGCACCAACCTGTCACCGGCACTGATCAGTGTTGGTTACATCGTTGGCTTGAACATAGCGACACTGGTGTTCATCGGCGGGGCCATATCGTGGTACTGCGCCATTCCCATCTATGCGACGTTCTTTCTCGAAAACGATCCGGCGTTGTCGCAACAGCTACTTAGCGGCACTGGCCCAACTGATTTGGCATTCGCCATTTGGACCTCGAAGATTCGCTATCTGGGCGTCGGCGCCATGCTGGTGGGCGGAATTTGGGCGCTGGTTTCGTTGCGCCATTCCTTATTGTCGGGTCTGACTGCTGGACTGAGTCGCCGACCCGACCCAGCGGCTGAAGCCTATGATCATCGCGATCACGATGCACCGATGCTTTGGGTCTTGGTTTGTATCGCCGCGTTCACCGTGCCGATCTTTGTTCTCTACCAAGCAATAGTCGGATCATTCGGCGTCGCGTTGGCGATGACCATTATTATGTTGGTTGTCGGCTTTCTGTTCTCTTCGGTGGCGGCCTATATGGCTGGGCTTGTGGGTTCGTCCAACAATCCAATTTCCGGCATAACGATAGCGACTATCTTGTTTACCAGCTTGCTGCTGCTGTGGATGCTCGGCGCAGACGCCGAATCCGGCCCAGCTGCAGCAATTATGGTGGGTGCCGTGGTTTGTTGCGCTGCAGCAATAGGTGGCGACAATCTTCAAGACCTCAAAGCTGGCTACCTACTGGGCGCAACGCCGTGGCGTCAACAACTAATGCAGGGCGTCGGTGTGTTGTCAGCTGTTTTAGTAATGGCGCCGATTCTGAATCTATTAGTGAACGCTTATGGCATCGGTGCGCCGACGGCTGAAAACCCCAATTCTCTGCTTGCGCCGCAAGCGACGCTGATGGCCTCGGTCGCCCAGGGTGTATTTGGTGGTGGCTTGCCGTGGGATATGATCGCTGCCGGCGCGCTGGTCGGCTGCGTGATTATTGCGGTTGACGAATACTTGAGACGAAGTAATGCGAGCTGGCGTGCTCCGGTGCTGGCCGTCGCAGTCGGTATTTATTTGCCACTGGAGCTTGCCGTGCCCATTTTCATTGGCGGGCTCATCGCACACTACGCTGCCAGGCGAATCCGTTCGCGCGATGGCGCTACCGATGCACCTCGCCGTGCAGGGATGTTGTTCGCCGCCGGCTTGATAACCGGTGAAGCGTTAATTGGAATTTTCATGGCGATTCCCATCGTTGTCAGCGGTGACCCCGATGTCATCGCGATCGATATCCAGTGGCCAAACGCTACGCTGCCTGCTTTAGTTGGGTTGGCCGTGCTCGCGGCGGTTGCCGTGGTGCTGTTTCGGGTGGCTAGCCGAGGCAAGGCCTGAAGCGCGGCTGTACCAAGAGTCTGTGATAGAAGCAATTTAGATGACCGTTTCCATTCACAGCAAGCTGCCTAATGTCGGCACGACGATTTTTTCTGTCATGTCGCAATTGGCTGAAAGCTCCGGCGCTATAAACTTATCGCAGGGGTTTCCGGACTATCAGCCTCCTGAGGCGCTCGTCAACCTCGTCAAGCAGGCATTGAGTGCGCACTATCATCAGTACGCACCGATGATTGGTGTCGAAGCGCTCCGCGTTGCCATTGCCTCGATGCTGAGCGGACACTATGGTGTAACTGCAGATCCAGATACCGAAATTACGGTCACTTCGGGTGCCACGGAAGCATTGTTCGCTGCAATTCATGCGGTGGTTCGGCAAGGCGACGAAGTCATTGTTTTCGATCCCGCCTACGATTCCTATGTGCCGGCGATCGAGTTGGCCGGTGGTCGAGCAGTGCGACTCGCATTAGAGCCGTCGACATTCGCGATCGATTGGGATCGCTTTGAACGCGCGCTTTCGGCTAAGACGCGTCTCGTGATCGTCAATTCACCGCACAATCCAACTGGCACGATTCTGCAGTCCAGCGATTTAGATCGTTTGGCCGGGTTGCTTCGTCCCACCAATTGTCTAGTGCTGAGCGATGAGGTTTACGAGCACATAATCTTTGATGGACACGCGCATGCGACGGTGCTCGCTCATCAGGAGCTTGCGCAGCGGAGCTTCGCCGTGTTTTCGTTTGGTAAGACGTTTCATGCAACCGGTTGGAAGGTCGGATACTGCGTTGCGCCAGTCGGCCTTTCCGCGGAATTTCGACGGATTCATCAGTACCTAACTTTTTCGACTACGACACCTTTGCAGGTAGCCATTGCCCAATACCTGCAATTGACTCCCGAGCACTACCGCGAACTGGGCAAGTTTTACCAAACCAAGCGTGATTATTTTCGCAATTTGTTGGCACCGAGCAAGTTCAGACTCTTGCCGTGCCAGGGGACTTATTTTCAGCTTGCGGACTTCAGCGAAATGTCCGAATCTTTGGATGTGGAGTTTTGTCGGTGGCTGACAGTGGAACACGGTGTCGCGACCATACCAGTTTCAGTATTTTGTGCGAAGCCGACTGCTAATCAACACCTGGCGCGGTTCTGCTTTGCCAAAGACAACACGACACTCGACGCAGCGGCCGCGCGCTTGCGTGCTATATAGTGCACGGTCATGAACACAGAACACGTGGTTGTTGCTGACGATTTAACCCGCGGGGCGCTGATGCGCGCGGCCGGTTACGCATCGGTTATGGTCGCACTGGTGCTCATCGCCTTGAAGCTTTGGGCCTATTGGCAAACCTCTTCAGTGGCAATGTTGAGTTCGCTTGCGGACTCGGCTCTCGATTTCGTGGCATCTCTAATCACTTTTGTGGCGTTACGCGTGGCATTAATGCCAGCTGACAAGGAGCACAGATTC